>CABQGZ010000117.1 GCA_902463835.1 uncultured Lachnospiraceae bacterium | reverse complement strand
CTACACCACCATCGAGGAGGAGTACCAGTATCTGGGCGAGTATCTGTCTGCGGAAACCATGGGAAAAAGGTCCCTGTCCTCCGTGCTGGTAGTCAAGCGTGAGCAGGGGCATGGGATCAATATCACCACCAAGAATATCTCCTACTGTACCATCGGCATGTACAAAAATGCGTTGATCACGGCAGGGATCACGGATGCGGATATCATTGTGGCAGGGCCTTTTCCTATCTCCGGGACGGCAGCGCTGGTGGGAGCCATGAAGGCTTATGCGGTTATGACTGGAGAGGAGGTCTCCCAGGAAAGTATGGACGCTGCTGTAAACGAGCTGGTAGTGACCGGAGAACTGGCCGATACCCTGGGGGATACCAAACAGGTGGAGGAATTTATCGCCTATCTGAAGCAGAAGATTGTGGAGGAGGGATTGGACTCCGAGGAGGAGATTCAGAAGGCCATCAAGGAGGCCAGCAAGGAATTCCACATTTCTCTGAGTGACAAGGATATGGAGAAGATTAATCAGCTGCTTCAGAAAATCAGTGATCTTGATCTGAATCTGGACAGTCTGATGAGCCAGGCGAGGGATCTGTATGACAGGCTTGCGGATATCGGCAAGTCAAGCGGATTTTTTGAAAAAATTGCTGAATTCTTCCGCTCTATCTGGGAGACAATTTTAAGCTGGTTTCAGTAGAATTCGGGAGCGGTGACATCCTGATGGGACAATAAAGATAGCAAAAAAGATGACAGGTGAAGAAGCCATATGGATGCAGAAGAATTGCGCCGGCGCAGAGCCGCACAGGAGAGAAGACGAAGAAAAAAGAAAAAAAGAACCGTACAGCTGATTCGCCGCGCTGCGGTCATCCTTGTGGTGGCCGCGTTGTTTTGCGGCGTAAGTTCTTTGATTGGAAGGCTGCGGCAGGAACGCAGCGAGAAGCAGGAGCTGGATAAGATTTTTTCCCGGACGGTGGGAGACGCACCTGGATTTGAGGTGCAGCTGCTGACACCCAACTCCTATTCCCGGCCCCAGAAGAAGCTTGGCAAGGTAAAGGGGATTGTGGTGCATTACACAGCCAATCCAGGGACGACTGCTCAGCAGAACCGCGATTATTTTGAAGGTTTAAAGGATTCAAAAACTACATATGCCAGCAGCCATTTTATCATAGGGATTGATGGAGAAATCATTCAGTGCATTCCCAGCAGCGAGATTGCGTATGCCTCCAATGAACGCAACGAGGATACGCTGTCCATTGAGTGTTGTCATAAGGACGAGACAGGAGAATTCAGCCGAGAGACCTATGATTCCCTGGTGCATCTTGTTGCCTGGATGTGCGGGAAGTTTGATCTGACCACCAGAGATATCATCCGTCACTATGATGTGACTGGGAAGAAATGCCCCTTGTATTATGTGGAGCACCAGGATGCCTGGGAACAGTTCCTGGTGGATGTGGAGACCTATATCAAGGAACACGGGAAGGAAGCGGAGCCGAAGCTTTCCTAGTTGCAACGTTCGACAAATAACCAGAGATTGTGTTGGACATGACAGAACATGTGAAAAGAGGAAAATATGGATAAATTATTAGAAGCGATCGCCCAGGGAAACGAAGTGAGGGCAAATCTGATCGAAGTGCGGCAGCAGTTAAAGCAGTCGGGAGAAAAAGAGGTTTTGAACAGAATACTTACGGAAAAACCGGAGCTGCTTGTGGGATTGCTTGGGAATGAAGACCCCAAGGTACGCAAGAACGCGGCGCTGCTGATCGGCGATCTTCGCATGGAGCAGATGCTTGAGGAGCTGTATCAGGCCTACTTAAAGGAGGAGACCTTGTTTATTCGCAGGGATTACCTGAAGGCCATGGGCCAGATGGATGTGAGAGCCTATCAGGAACGGCTGGAGCAACGGCTTGCACAAATGCTTGGGGAGGATGTGTCGGAAGAAAACCAGAAGCATTATCGGGAAGAGCTTTTGACGCTTCAGAAGCTGGTACTTCGGAATCAAAAGAGAAAGAGTCATGTCTTTGTCGGCGGCGATGAGCGCTTTGATGTTATCTTGACAACAAATCGGAATCAGAGAGAGGTGACAGCCGCGCAGATCGGGGGGAAAAAGGTTTCTCTGGTGCCGCTGGGCGTAAAGGTGCAGAATGCAGATATCCGGGAATTGCTGGAGATACGTACCTTCCGCGAATTGCTGTTTGTGCTGGATATACCCTCTGTAGGTCCGGGTCCGGTTGATGCGGCAAAGGCTTTGGCGGCTTCGGATCTTCCGAAAGTGCTGAGACGTGCGTTTGGATGTCAGAGAGTGATTCAAAGTGAGGAGCAGGCTGGCGGCGTTGCTGCCGGAAAGGGTCCGGAGGAGCGGCAGCCATTTTATTTCCGGATCAGTATTATCGGGAGTATGCCGCTGGATAAGCGCAGCGCATTCATCAAAAAATGCTCCTTTGAACTGGAAAAGTGCACCGGGCGCAGGCTGGTGAACACGGCTTCCGATTATGAGCTGGAGCTGCGGCTATTGGAGCGCAGGGACGGAACCTTCCTGCCCCTGATGAAGCTGTGTAATTTGCCGGATCCAAGGTTCTCTTACCGGAAGGAGAGCATCGCTGCCTCCATACATCCCTCGGAGGCGGCGCTGATCGCAGCATTGGCAAAGCCGTATCTGAAAGAGAAGGCGCAGGTGCTGGATCCCTTCTGTGGTGTGGGAACCATGCTGGTGGAGCGGGATCGTGTACTGCCTGCAGGAACCATGTACGGGATTGATATTTTTGGGGAGGCCATTCAGAAAGCCAGAACAAATGCTGTATGCGCAGACAGGGAAATATATTATATCAATCGTGACTTTTTCGATTTTACCCACGAATATCTCTTTGACGAGATCATCACCAATCTTCCGGTGAGGGGGAAGAAGACAAAGGAGGAGCAGGATTGGCTGTATCAGAACTTTTTTGATAAGGCGGAGGAACTCTTGCGAAAAGGCGGGATCATGGTACTGTATTCCAATGAGCAGGGCTATGTCAAGAAGCAGCTGCGGCTGCACGAAAAGTTTCGCCTTCGAAAGGAATGCTGCATGAATGAGAAGGAAGGCTTCTATGTCTGGATTATTGAGTTCCGGTCTGAATTATGATCGGCGGCGGCACACCGGAAAAGAGCAGGAACTTTTGCTGGTAAGTCATGAGAACAGGAGAAGAAGCAGCGGACAGACTGCGAACCCCATTGAGAAGTCCCTGCGGACGGCATTCCCAGATTGGCGGGTAGCGCATGTTTTGAGTGATAAGGAAAGACAGAATGGTGCAGCGTGCGGTGACAGCGGGGCGATGGTCCTGGTGCGTGAGGCGCTTGACTGTGCATGTGCGGAAGGGACAAGAAGGGTTGTGGTTCAGCCTGCTTATCTGCTGGATGGTCGGGAGTATCGGATCTTGGAAGATACTGTAATGGAATACAAGGACCGCATCGCACAGATACAGGTGGGGCGGCCGCTTTTCGATAGCCCAAAGGATCTTGCGGCGGTAAGAAAGATTCTTCTGGAAGCGATGGAGCCATATGATGATGGAAGGACGGCCATCTGCCTGGTGGGTCATGGCAGCAGGACGGCAGCCAATCAGGCATATGCCAGATTGCAGCAGCTGATACGGGATGCAGGATATGTGAATTACTACGTGGGCACGATACTGGCAGAGCCCTCTCTTGCGGAAGTTGTGGCGCAGGTGAAAGCAGAAAATTATAGGAGGGTCGTACTGCGACCGTTGATGCTGACGGCCGGAGTCCACGCCGGAGGAGAGATGGCGGGGGGACAGAAGGATTCCTGGAAAGCTGTATTTGAGGCGGCAGGCTATGAGGTATGCTGTGTGATGGAGGGACTTGGCGAATTGGAACAGATACGGGAACTGTTTGTAACCCATGTGCGGCAGGTCATAGAACAGCTGCCGGAGCGAAGGAGACAGGCATGATGCGTATTAAAATGATAGGGATTGACCACACGAAAGCGCCCCTGGATGTGCGGCAGAGATTTTCGTTTACGAAAAATGCCATGGGGGAGGCTTACGAATGGCTGAGGGAACAGAAGGATATAGCGGGCGGTATTCTTTTGTCCACCTGTAATCGGATGGAGCTGTGGCTGAGCTGCCGGGAAGGTTTTTCCGGCAGTGTCCAGGAGATGCTGTGCCGGTTGAAAGGGGTGGAGCCGGAAGTATACCGCGATTATTTTATATACCGGGAAAATGCTCAGGCAGTGAACCACTTGTTTGAACTGGCAAGCGGGCTGAAGTCACAGATTTTAGGGGAAGATCAGATTCTGACCCAGGTTGGGGAGGCGGCAGCTTTTTCCAGGGAGCATTACTGCACGGATCCGATCCTGGAGGCGCTCTTTCGGATGGCTGTGACCGCAGGGAAAAAGGTAAAGACCCAGGTTCCTATTCAGAAAGCTGACTTTTCAGCGGCCCATCGTGCACTGGAGATTCTGGAGGAACAGGGCTGCGCAGTGAAGGATAAGACTTGTCTTGTGATCGGAAACGGTGAGATGGGAAGGATCACAGCCACGGCTTTGCGGGAAGCGGGAGCCCGGGTCACGGTGACGGTGCGCCAGTATCACAGCGGTACACTTCAGATTCCGGAAGGGTGCAGGCGCATCAATTATGGGGAGCGTTATGATTTTATTCTACAGTGTGATATGGTATTTTCCGCGACGGCCAGTCCCAATTATACCCTTACAAGAGAGAGAATCATGGAGATTCTGCGTGGAGAAGCAGAGGATGCCGGCAGAAGGAGGCTGCTTTTCGGTGAAGAGAAGTCTGTTTTTGGCGGAAGAGAGCGGGTATTGGTAGATCTGGCGGTGCCGAGAGACATAGAGTCAGCCATAGGCGCTTTGCCGGGAATCCGGCTGTATGACATTGATTCCTTTCAGCTTGACGGCAGGTCGGAAAGAATGCAGCAGCAGATTCGGAAGGCGGAAAAGATGATCCGGGAAGAGGAGGAAAGATTCTTTTCCTGGTATACCGGGAGAGGACTGCTTCCAAGAGTACAGGCGTTGAGCAGTCGGGCGGCGGAGGACGCAGTGTGGAGAGCCGGAAGAGAAGTAAAGAAGCTGGGGCTTACCAGGGAGGGGCAGAGAGAGCTGGAGCATGGTATTGAGGAGGCAACGGCAAAGGTGATTGATAAGCTTCTGTTCACACTGCGAGATTCTCTGGAGGCAGAAAATTTCCAGGAGTGTCTGGATGCCTTGGAGCGGGCATATCCTGGGGAAGAAGTGCAGGAATAAGAAGATGGAATCGATGTGAATTTAGGAAAAGCAAAATTGTGTGCAGCAGGAGGAATCAGATGGAAATAATAAGGCTGGGAAGCCGGGAGAGCAGGCTTGCCCTGGTGCAGACGGAGCAGGTAAAAGCATATATTGAGACAGCTTTCCCCGGAAAAAAGGTGGAGATCGTGAAGATGAAGACTACTGGAGACCGGATTCTGGATCGGACGCTGGATCAGGTCGGCGGAAAAGGACTTTTTGTAAAAGAACTGGATGCTGCCCTGCGCCAGGGACAGACAGATCTGTCTGTGCACAGCTTAAAGGATATGCCCATGGAGCTGCCGGAGGATCTGCCCTTGATCGGCTTCTCCAGGCGGGAGGATCCCAGGGATGTGCTGGTATTGCCCCAAGGAGCCGAGGGGCTGAATCCAGGTCTTCCGCTGGGGTGTTCCAGCAAGCGGAGAACACTTCAACTTAAAAGCTTGTTCCCGGAGATGGAAGTGAAAAGTATCCGGGGCAATGTGCTGACCCGTCTGGCGAAGCTGGATGCGGGAGAGTACAGTGGCCTGATTCTGGCTGCGGCAGGACTAAAGCGTCTGGGACTTCAGGGGCGGATCTGGCGGTATTTCACGGTGGAGGAGATGGTGCCGGCGGCCGGCCAGGGTATTCTGGCGCTGCAGGGCAGACAAGGAATAGACTACTCTTATCTCTCAGGCTTTTGTGATAGAGACAGCTATTATGCGGCTCTCAGTGAACGAGCCTTTGTCCGCAATCTGGGCGGTGGCTGCAGTGCTCCTGTGGCAGCTTATGCCCGGGTGGAGGGTGAAAAGCTTGCGCTTACAGGATTCTATTGCGACGAAAAGAGCGGGAAATGTGTGACGGGGTATATGGAAGGCTCTGCGGCGGATGGAGAACGGATTGGGAGCACGCTGGCAGCGGAACTGCAAAAGCGCGCTGCGGCTGATCACACATGAAAAGAGCTGCCCTTGATAGGAAAAAAGGTGGGACGTGCTTTGGTACAGGAAAAAGATTCTGGAAAAGAAGCGAACAGAAGACGATTGGCAGGAGGGATAGCGGATGGGAAAAGTATGGCTGGTAGGTGCAGGACCTGGAGATGTGGGAATGCTCACTCTGCGGGGAAAGGAAGTGTTGGAGCAGGCCCAGGTGGTAGTGTATGACCGCCTGGTAGGGCCGGGAATCTTAAAGCTGATTCCCGACAGCGCCCGGTGCATTGATGTAGGAAAACGAGCCGGGAATCACACCATGCCCCAGGAGGAGATCAATCAGCTCCTGCTTTGGGAGGCACAGGCCGGGAACCAGGTGGTACGTTTGAAGGGCGGCGATCCCTTTCTCTTTGGCAGAGGCGGGGAGGAGCTGGAGCTTCTGGCCCAGCATGAGATTCCCTTCGAGGTAGTGCCGGGGGTGACCTCCGCCATCGCAGTGCCCGCCTACAGCGGCATACCTGTGACCCACCGGGACTGTGCGTCATCCTTGCACATTATCACAGGACACAGACGAGAAGGCGAAGAGGGCCAGATTGATTTTGAAGCGCTGGTGCGAACAAGAGGAACCCTGGTGTTCCTGATGGGGGCTTCCGCATTGGGAAGCATCTGCAAAGGACTTCTCGAGGCCGGAATGGAAGGAGATATGCCTGCGGCATTGCTGCAGCAGGGAACGACCGCCGAGCAAAAGAAGCTGATCACAACCGTAGCCACCCTGGAGGCCGAGGCCGCAAAAGTCACGATCGAGACCCCGGCTATCATTGTAGTCGGAAAGGTATGCAGCTATGGCGAATTCTTTTCCTGGTATGAGAAGCTGCCATTGTTCGGTCAGCGGATCCTTGTGACAAGACCCAGGGAGCGCAGCGGCGAGCTGTCTGCTCGGCTTCGCGCTCTGGGAGCCGAGGTGCTGGAGTTCCCTACCATTCGGATTGTACCAATCGAAGACAATCCCCAATTGGAACAAGCCCTGACTAAGCTGCCGGAGTACAATTACCTCGTATTTACTTCCCCGGCCGGAGTGAACGTCTTCTTTGATGCGCTGAAGAATCAGAAAAAGGATATCCGCTGCATTGGAAACGCCCAAATTGCAGTCATCGGCCCCGGCACCAGAGCAGAACTGGAAAAACGTGGAATCTATGCAGAACTGATGCCGGAAACCTATGACGGGCAGAATCTTGGAATCCTGCTTGGCAGCACCTGTCAGGATGGAGACAACATACTGATTCCCCGTGCAAAGTCAGGAAATCCACATCTGGTGGAAGAAATCGCAAAGCGCAAACAGGCAACCGTTGTGGATGTGCCGCTCTATGATACGGTGTACTGTTGTGGTGAAATTGGTGAGAAGAAATCAGTAGCAGAAGAAAATTATGTGGAGGATACTGCAGAAGAAAAAACTGCGGATGTGGTTGACATAAAATCTATGATAGAGGACGGAAAGCTATCCATGGTGATCTTTACCAGTGCGTCTACGGTGCAGGGATTTGTTTCTTGTACCCACGGCCTGAATTATGGCCTTGTAAAAGCCGTCTGTATTGGCCGCCGTACAAAGGAAGCCGCTGAAGTGGTGGGGATGAAGGCTTATATGGCAAGAGAAGCAACTCTTGATGGCCTTCTAGAACTTGTGAAGAGACTGGCACCAATCAGAAAAAGGAGATCGAACAAATGACCAAAAGCGAACAATTATTTCAGGAAGCCCTGCAATACATCCCTGGAGGCGTCAACTCCCCAGTGCGTGCCTTCGGTTCTATTGGCTCCTGCCCCAGATTCATAAAACGGGCCGACAAAGCCCTGATCTGGGACGAGGACGACAGAGAATACATTGATTTTGTGGGATCCTGGGGACCGATGATCCTGGGTCATAATCACCCTGTAATCCTGGAACATGTGACCAGGGCTTGTGAAAGGGGCCTAAGCTACGGCGCCGCCACGGCAGTGGAAGTGGAGATGGCAAAGCTGGTCTGTGAACTGGTTCCCTCCATCCAGATGGTGCGC
This sequence comes from uncultured Lachnospiraceae bacterium, assembly GCA_902463835.1. Taxonomy (GTDB): domain Bacteria; phylum Bacillota; class Clostridia; order Lachnospirales; family Lachnospiraceae; genus 14-2. The sequence goes on along the minus strand of CABQGZ010000117.1, from coordinate 314 downwards.
ATGGTGAATTCGGGCACAGAAGCAGTCATGAGCGCCATCCGGGCAGCCAGAGGGTACACCGGACGAGATAAGATTGTTAAATTTACCGGGTGCTACCACGGCCATTCTGACGGCCTGCTGGTGAAGGCCGGCTCCGGCGTCATGACGGCAGGCGTTCCCGATAGCCTCGGTGTTCCCGCCGGATGTACCAAAGACACCTTATCTGCTGCTTACAACGACCTTGCTTCCGTGAAAACTCATTTTGAACGATGGCCGGAAGAGATTGCGGCAGTGATCGTGGAGCCGGTGGCCGCCAATATGGGTGTGGTGGAGCC
>CABQGZ010000116.1 GCA_902463835.1 uncultured Lachnospiraceae bacterium | reverse complement strand
GCACAAATTTAAGCCTACATCTTGTTTGTTGCAGGCTCACAACATAGATATTCTATCAGAAAGAATCGCAGATTGCAAGTCAAAAATGAAAAAATTATAAAAATCGCAAATTTAATGTTCACTTTTTCAACAAAAGCGGTTATAATGTAATATAGAGTTGCGGGCAACTCTATATTAACGAGGAAAATACGAAGTATTTTTCGAGTCTAACTCGAGTTGTGAGCAACCACACGAATGGAGGTCTGAGATATGAAAGGACAAATGGACACGGAACTTGGAAAAGTGTTAATTGATACAGATGTCATTGCCACATACGCAGGTTCTGTTGCGGTAGAATGTTTCGGTATCGTTGGCATGGCGGCAGTGAACATGAAGGATGGCCTGGTAAAGCTGTTGAAGCGTGATTATCTCAATCATGGAATCAGCGTATCCATCACAGATAACAGGATTACATTGGATTTTCATGTGATCGTATCTTATGGTGTAAGTATTTCAACTGTTTCTGATAACCTGATCAGTACGGTGAAATATCAGGTAGAAGAGTTTACCGGTATGGAAATCGAAAAAATCAACATCTTCGTTGAAGGTGTTAGAGTGATTGATTAAGGAGGAAACAGAAGTGGAGATCAATACAATAGACGCGGCCTTGCTGGCGAAGATGTTTCTGGCAGGCGCGAAGAATCTGGAAGCAAAGAAAGAGTGGATCAATGAGCTGAATGTATTCCCAGTGCCGGACGGCGATACGGGAACGAATATGTGCATGACTATCATGTCAGCAGCAAAAGAGGTCAGCGCTCTTTCCGATATGAATATGGAGTCTCTGGCGAAAGCGATTTCCTCCGGCTCGTTAAGAGGCGCAAGAGGCAATTCCGGCGTGATTCTTTCTCAGCTGTTCCGCGGCTTTACCAAAGGGATCAGCAGCCATGAGAAGCTGGACGTGATCGTTCTTAGCGATGCCATGCAGAAGGCTGTGGAGACCGCCTACAAGGCTGTTATGAAGCCAAAGGAAGGAACGATTCTCACCGTGGCAAGAGGCGCAGCGGATAAGGCTCTTGAACTGATCGGAGAGACGGAAGATCTGACAGTGTTTGTAAAAGAGATCATAGATCACGCAGAGTACGTCTTAAGCCAGACTCCGGAGATGCTTCCCGTTCTGAAGCAGGCAGGCGTTGTGGATTCCGGCGGACAGGGGCTTGTGGAAGTGCTCAAAGGAGCCTTTGACGCATTGATGGGAAAAGAGATTGATTACACCATCGAGGGTGCGGGCACAGGCGCAGGTGTGGTGAAGATCACCGCCCAGGCGGAGGAAGATATCAAGTTTGGCTACTGTACCGAATTTATCATTGTTCTGAAGAAATCATTGACCGAGAAGCAGGAGTATGACTTCAAGGATTATTTAGAGTCCATCGGGGATTCCATTGTGGTTGTAGCGGATGAGGAGATTGTGAAAGTCCACGTACATACCAATGATCCTGGACTTGCAATTCAACGAGCATTAACCTACGGTTCTTTGAGTAAGATTAAGATTGACAATATGCGCGAGGAGCATCAGGAAAAATTGATCAAGGACGCGCAGAAGGTGGCGGCTGCTCAGAAGGCGGAAGAGCGGAAGCCTCTGGATGATGCGCCGGAACCGGAAGCACCCCGCAAGGAGATGGGCTTTATCTCCGTATCCATCGGAGAGGGAATCAATGAGATTTTCAAGGGACTTGGCGTAGACTACATCATTGAAGGCGGCCAGACTATGAATCCCAGCACCGAGGATATGCTGAATGCCATCGATGAGGTGCATGCAGAGACCGTATTTATTCTTCCGAATAATAAGAATATCATTCTTGCGGCAAATCAGGCGGCATCCTTGATCGAGCATAAGAATGTAGTGGTCATTCCCACCAAGACGATTCCCCAGGGGATTACCGCCCTCATCAATTATATTCCGGAAAAGGATGCTGAGGACAATGAGCGGCGCATGAATGAGGAGATTGGCAATGTGAAGACTGGCCAGGTGACATATGCGGTGCGCGACACTCTGATTGACGATAAGGAGATCCGGCAGGGCGACTATATGGGAATCGGCGATTCCACCATTCTCTCTGTTGGAACGGATATGATGGAGGTACTCAAGGATATGACTGCCCAGATGGTGGATGAGGATTCCGCCATTATCAGTATCTACTACGGACAGGATGCCGACGAGGAAGAGGCGAACGAGTTGGCTGCTTATATGGAGGAGACCTATCCGGATTGTGAGACGGAGCTTCACTTTGGCGGCCAGCCAATCTACTATTATGTCATTTCTGTGGAGTAGCGAAAACTGCCAATATATGCAATAGGGAGAGTTATTATGGATATCAATTCCTCGATTGGCGAGATCAAAGGAATCGGGGCGAAAACGGAACAGTTGTTTCATAAAATAGGAGTATACACCGTTGGTGATATACTCCTTCATTATCCCAGGGATTATGAGAAGCTTCCGTCCATGCAGACGGTGGAGGAGCTTTTGGACAGCAATCCGGCGGAAGGGATGACAGCAGCGCTGGCAGGACGGGTGGACAAGGTTCCTCTGGTGCGCAATACCGGGCGGATGCAGGTGACGACCCTGCGTCTTGGCGCAAGGGAGCGCGGTATCTCCCTGGTGTGGTTCCGTATGCCTTATCTGAAAAGTACGCTGAAGGTGGGAGAACACTACCTGTTTCTTGGAAAGATCAGTAAAAAAGGAAACGCATTGACCCTGGATCAGCCACAGATACTGACTCCGGAAAAATATCAGGAAATGCAGAATTGTCTATGGCCCTGTTATACCCTGACAAAAGGACTTTCGAAAAACATGGTCTCAAAGACGGTAAAACAGGTGCTGGAGCAGCTGGATCTGACCAGGGACTATCTGCCGGAGGACATCCGTCAGCGGCGGTATCTGGCGGAATACAATTACGCACTGGAGAACATTCATTTTCCAGAGAGCCAGGAAGCACTGCTGCAGGCCAGAAAACGGCTTGTTTTCGATGAATTTTTCCAGTTTATTCTGGCCGCCCAGCTGCAGAAAAAGCAGATGGAGCGTGTGAAAAATGAATTTCAATTTGTTCCGGTGGCGGATTCCTGGGCAAGCCAGGTGATGGAAGCGCTGCCCTATGAGCTGACGGGTGCCCAGAAGCGGACACTGGCGGAGGTACGTCAGGATATGCGGGAACCTTACATTATGCAGCGGCTGATCCAGGGAGACGTGGGCAGCGGTAAGACAATTCTTGCCTTTCTTGCCATGCTGGACTGTGCCCAGAGCGGGTGTCAGTCCGCGTTGATGGCTCCCACAGAGGTTTTGGCGCGGCAGCATTACGAAACCTTTTCCAGGCTGTGTGAGGATCACGGCCTGAAGGTTCCGGTTATTCTGCTGACAGGCTCCATGACTGCCAAAGAAAAGCGGCGTGCCTACGACCGGATCCAGCTGTACCAGAGCGCTATGGTCATCGGCACCCACGCGCTGATCCAGGAGCGAACTATATTTGACAACCTGGGGCTGGTCATTACCGATGAGCAGCACCGGTTCGGCGTGAAGCAGCGGGAGACATTGTATCGAAAGGGAGCCCAGCCCCACATCCTGGTGATGAGCGCCACCCCCATCCCGAGAACCCTGGCCATTATTCTGTACGGCGATCTGGATATCTCTGTGGTCGATGAGGTTCCGGCACATCGTCTGCCCATCAAAAACTGTGTGGTGGACACCAAGTTCCGACCAAAGTCCTATGAATTTATCCGCCGGGAGGTATCATTGGGCCATCAGGCCTACGTGATCTGCCCTCTGGTGGAGGAGAGCGAGGGGCTGGAAGCGGAGAATGTGACAGACTACGCCGTAAAGCTCCAGGAGGAACTGCCGGGCGTGGAGATCGCCTGTCTCCACGGCAAGATGAAGGGAGCATTGAAAAATCAGATCATGCAGGCCTTTGCGGCCAATGAGATTCAGGTGCTGGTGTCCACTACGGTCATAGAGGTGGGGGTCAACGTTCCAAACGCCACCGTGATGATGATTGAGGACGCCCAGCGCTTCGGTCTGGCCCAGCTTCATCAGCTCCGGGGCCGGGTAGGGCGGGGAGATGCCCAGTCCTACTGTATTATGCTGAACACTTCCGATGGGGATAAGGCCAAAAAGCGTCTGGAAATCTTAAATAAGTCCAATGACGGCTTCTTTATTGCCTCCGAGGACTTGAAGCTTCGGGGGCCGGGGGATTTCTTTGGCATCCGCCAGAGCGGTCTGTTGGAATTTCAGCTTGGAGATATCTATCAGGACAGCGATATTTTAAAAAGCGCTGCCGAGGAGGCAAAGAATCTGCTTGCCGAGGACCCAATGCTGGAAGCGGAAGTAAACAGCAGTATCCGCGGACAGGTTCTGCGGTATCTGGATTCCTGTGTGGAGACAGCGAATCTGTAATGGAAGAACATAGAGGAGATGCTTGCTATATGAATAAGAAACCATCTTTTGGGTGCAGCAGCTGTGTCAAAGAGCCTGTGGAGCGAATCAACGCCACCCGTTTTATTGAAAAACTGGACAGCTTTTTTGCAAAAAATGATCTTGCGGGCGCCGGTACATATCTGGATCATTGGGAAGGGGAGGCTCGTTCCCTGGGGGACGACCGAGGGCTTTTGACCGTACTCAATGAAAAGCTGGGCTTTTACCGCCGTACAAACGAGAGAGAGAAGGCGATGACCACAGTGGGAAAGGTACAGGAGCTGATCCGTTTATTGGATTTGGATAACGCCCTTTCCACAGCCACAATCTACGTCAATGCAGCCACCACCTTGAAGGCCTTCGGCCGGCCGGAGGAGGGGCTTGGGCTCTATGACAAGGCAGAGAAAATTTATCTTGCAAACAATCAGGAAGACACTTTCGAGTATACAGCCTTTCTCAACAACAAGGCGACCGCGCTCTGCGACCAGGAGCGCTATCAGGAAGCGGAAAGCTGTTACCGCAGGGCCATTGAGATTCTCAAGGCGGAAGGAAAGCACGATGGGGAGATTGCCGTGACGCTGATCAACCTGGCACATCTGATCTTTGACCGGGATAGCACCGCTTACGAGCAGGTGGAGGAGACTCTGGATCTGGCCTGGGAGTACCTCAATTCGCCGCGTCAGCCCCGGGATGCCAACTATGCCTTTATTCTGTCAAAATGTGCGCCCTCTCTACGGTATTTCAAGCGGACTATGGAGGCTAACGCACTGGAGGCTGTGGCAAGAGAAATCTATGGAGGAACAGATTTCAAATGAGCGGATTGGAACTGGCAAAAGCATATTATGAGGAATACGGCGTACCAATGATAAAAAAGGAGTTCCCGGAATATGTGGATCGCATTGCGGTGGGACTTGTGGGACACGGGTCCGAATGCTTTGGGTTTGATGATGAGATATCCAGAGATCATGATTTTGAGCCAGGCTTCTGCATCTGGCTCACAGAGGAGGACGAGAGAGAATTTGGCTTTCGCCTCTTTCGGGCGTATCGGAAGCTGCCGAAGGAATATATGGGCTTTCATGTAGAAAATAAAAGCCTGTTTGGCTCCGATACTCGGGGCGTCAAAACCATAAAGGACTTTTATTCCTTTTACCTTCCAGATGGAACGCTTCCCAAGACAAATGAGGAATGGATGGCGATTCCCGATTTTTATCTGGCAGAGGCCACCAACGGTGAGGTGTTCACCGATCCTGTGGGAGAGTTCAGCCGGATACGTAATGAAGTAAAATATCGCCGCCCGGAGGATGTGCGCCTGAAGAAGCTGGCTTCCGCAATATTCTATATGGCGCAGATGGGGCAGTACAATTACAAGCGCTGTCTGGATCACGGAGAATATGCCGCAGCCTCTCTGGCGCTGAGCGATTTTGTGCGCAGCGCAGCGGAAGCTTTCTTCCTGCTGCAAAAAGAGTATGTACCTTATTACAAATGGATGTTCCGACGACTTTCCCAGCTCCCTGGGGGCGAAGCGTATGCTGCCCGACTGACGAAGCTGATGTCTGCTCCCTTTGACAGGAGCCGGAATCTTCCAATAATCGAGGAGCTTGCAGAACTGATTGCAGATGGGCTGCGGAATCAACAGTTGACAACAATGGCCGGGGATTATCTGGAGCCTTATGCCTATGATATCACAGAGCACATTACAGACGGAAGACTTCGCAATTCACCGGTGATGCTGTGATATACACAAGCAGAAACGGCACAGTTCCTACTGTGCCGTTATTTGCTTATTACTTTTTGCTATTTCCCAGCCATCTGTTTTTCTTGGGCTTCGATCATTTTCTTCACCATATAACCACCTACAGAACCATTCTGTTTGGAAGTCAGGTTACCGTTATAACCGTCACTCAAAGGTACTCCTAATTCACTGGCTACCTCGTATTTAAATCTGTTCAATGCGTTTTTCGCTTCAGGTACGACTGCTCTGTTTGATCCGTTTGACATTGTAAAACCTCCTTTGCAGTTTTCATTGTTGCGTTTTTTGGTACGGTAATATTATATGCGAAAACCTTGGGGATACACATGCATTTTTTTCATAATATGACAAAATAAGCCAAGAAAAGAGAACAGCCTGGAGGAAACCCTGCAGAACGCACTGCAGCAGATTGAGGGCCTTCGTCAATCCTCCACCTGCGCAAGCCCGGTGATATCGGAGTCAATGGTGAGGGAATAGTTGGTGTAGTATACCACAAAGCCGGGCTTGCTGCCGTTTGGCTTCTTCACATTTTTACGTTCCAGATAGTCGATCTCCACCTTGTCGTTTCCACGGGCCTTGGAATAGTAGGCGGCCAGTCTTCCGGCCTCCTCGAAGGTGCGGTCGGGCAGCTCCTGGTTGTTGGCTTTCACGATCACATGGGAGCCTGGGATTCCTTTGGCGTGGAACCACCAGTCGCTTCCGACTGCGAAATGGAAGGTCAGCTCGTCATTCTGAAAATTATTTTTTCCCACATAGATGTGATAGCCGTCAGAGGAGAGATAGTGAAAGGGTTTGCTCTTAAAACGCTCTTTTTTGGCATTGCCACGCTTTTTGATATAGCCGTACTGCACCAGCTCTTCCTTGATCTGGGACAGATCGTCCTCGGATATGGCGATATCCAGGGAGGTGGAGATGGACTCTAAGTGGAGAATCTCATTTTTGGTGTCTAAGATCAGCTCGGAGAGTGCCTCGTAGGTGCGCTTTAATTTGCCGTATTTGTCAAAATACTTCTGGGCGTTCTCACCGGTGGTGAGCTGGGGATCCAGAGGAATCTTTATGGTCTCATTGGTATAGTAATTGAGTGCTTCCAGCTCTTTGGCACCGTCCGCCAGACCATAGCCGTAGGTGTGGATCAACTCCCCATATACCTTGTATTTGTCTTTTTTCTCGGTATCCTTCAACTGTTTTAACTGCAGGTCATACTTTTTGCGGTTCCGCTCCAGGGCAGTGGTCACGACCTTTCGAAGATCCACGGATTTCTGCCGGATACGGGTGTAGACGCTCTTGGCGGCATAGTATTCCTCCAGCACCTTGGAGATGGAAGGATAGGGGACTGTCTCATAATCGGCGTACTGGGTCAGCGGTACCGCCGAGAATTCGATGGGTTCCTTTCCCTTTTTTACAATATTGGGGGCGAACACACCCTCCCGGATGTCCTCACAGAAGAGGGAGAACTGGCGGCTAAGATGCAGTCTTTCTTCTGCGGAAAGGGCGGCGGCAGGCATATCTCCATCCAGGGACGCCCGAGAACAGATTTCTGAGGCCATCACCGGGCTGATGCCTGTATAGGAGGAATAGATGGCTTTGGCAATAGAGACCGGCTTTTCACATACTGTATGCACAAAATCCTCCTCGGCAGCGTCAAGGGGATTCTTTTTCGCCTGGGTCTGGGGGATAAAATATGCTCTGCCCGGCAGAACCTCCCGGACGGAGCTGACACTGCCGGAGATATGCTTGATGCTGTCGATGATCATTCCCTTGTCATCGCAGAAGATAATGTTGCTGTGCTTGCCCATAAGCTCCACGATCAATATTTTTTTGCACAGATCGCCCAGCTCGTTCAAGTGCTCAATCTCCATATTGATAATACGCTCCATTCCAGGCTGATACACTGCTGTGATGCGGCCGCCTGCGATGTGCTTGCGCAGCAGCATGCAGAAGTTGGGCGCCGTCATGGGACTTGGTTTGTTCTGTTCGGTCAGATATACCAGCGGCAGGGAAGCACTGGCCGACAGCAGGAGACGCACCTGTCCTTCGTTCCCCTTGATCGTCAGCAGCAGCTCGTCGTTTTCTGGCTGGGCGATCTTGCTGATCCTTCCATTTAAAATGCATGTATTTAAGTCCTTTACTAGATTCGCGATAACAATTCCATCAAAAGCCATGGTGATTCTCCTTTTTATTTCAATCTCTGCTGTCAGTATAATGCATTTTAGGGAAAAAAGCAAATATATGAATTGTATATCGGCATACTTTTTCTGGCGGGAGCTCTGTGGATGCGAAAACATTTTTTGAGTTGAAACTGATTCATTTTTATGATATCATAGAGACATCAATTTACAGGAGATGACAATATGGAAA
>CABQGZ010000115.1 GCA_902463835.1 uncultured Lachnospiraceae bacterium | reverse complement strand
GCATGGCAAGAGCTTCGGGGAATTCCATCTCCGGCCGGGTGGGAACCATATCGATGATCTGGGTCTTGATGCCGTTCTCCGCGTAGCTTTTGCAGAGACTTTTCATGGTCTTCTGGCAGATATCCCAGGGCATCTCCGCCCGCAGAAACTCCAGGAATTTCATGGTCACCAACTCGGTCTCCGTCTCGTTCATGCTGCCCAGATCCAGCCGCACCAGCTCGGGCATCATCTGATCCCGTATCTGCATAATAGCAATCTGGTTGTTGGTTTTGATGGCAAAATACAGGAGATTCTTGATCTGCCGATGGTATTCTTCCAGATGGGGGGTGCTGATCTTGGTGGATTTCGTCCGCCGCATCTCCGCCAACAGGGTTTTGATCCGCTGTTCGTAGGTCTTCTTTCCGTCGTTATTTTTCTTTTTTACACGTTTGACGCATTCCTTGTATTGAGCGAAATAGAATTGCGTCAGCTTTTCATTCTGTATCATTGGTGGTGAGGATTCCTTTCCGGCGTCGTATGTTACTCTCTACTTAGATAGTAGCTTAATTTGGCGGTTACTGCAAGTGTTATTTTCTTTCGCAGGCCTAATAGGAGCCATAGGGCCGCCCAGAGCAAAGGCTGCCCCCATATCAGACACGCTTTCGCTCCGAGCACAAACGCAGCGGACACTAAGCGCGCGAACCATTGTCATGGCCCGCTTGCTAAGTGCCGGCGTTTTGCAAGGGTCTGTTATGGGGGCAGCCTTTGTTCTGGGCTACGTTATTAGCAGCTCTATTGTTTTGCTGATTACTCTGCGCTTTGCCGGATGCCTTATAGCGTTATCACTGCACCTGCAGGGCAGACTTCCGCACAGCTGCCGCAGTGGAGGCAGTGCTCCTGCTGTATAGCTGCCTTTCCACTTACCAGGAAAATACAGTTCTGGGGACAGACGGGCTGGCAGCTGCCGCAGCCGGTGCATGTGTCTGTGATCTGATAGCCTTCCAGCTGTTCCTTGGCGCCGCCGAAGGCGAAATCGGCCCGCTGGATGGGAAGTCGGGACAGGTCGAACCACTCGCCGGTGCCTTCTGTGATACAAAATACAGTCAGCGCCTTTCGGGATTCTTCGGTGGGATAGATATCCTTCATATATGGATTTTTTTCAAAAAGTCGGGACAGCAGTTCCGGGCCAAGCTCTACCGCCTTTCCGCGGATGGACACTGCTATGGTGGACATGGTTTTATGTCTGCCATCATCATGCTGTGCCCCGTTATCCACAATCTTCATGCCGGTCAGCGCAAGATAGGGGTTTCCCACCAGCCGGTCATACAGGCTTTTTCCCCGGGCAGTCAGAAAATACAGTCCCCGTTCGTCCTGATCCATCATGTCGATGGCCGCCGTCACCGGACGGCCATCCTTGTCTACGGTTGCCATTACGGTGGAGTGAATCTGCTCCACCAGATACTTCAGATAATCTGTGTTTTTCATAGCTCTACTCCTTTCAGGATCGGACGGATCCTTTTATATACCAGCATTGTCACAACGCTGATCACCAGCCCCTTCAACAGGTTAAAGGGAAACGCATTGAAGAGTACCACATCAAGCTTGGTTCGGATGAAGGGCATAAATTCTTCAAAGGCCGCAATTACCTGATCCAGGGGCATAAACGCTTCAAACATGGGCAGCATGATAAAATAATTGGCCAGCGCTGCCACGATTCCCATGATCACACAGCCGGTCAGGCTGGCGATCCAGGCCATCTGTTTGGTCCGGCGGATGCGGTACAGCGTGCCTGCCCAGGCCACGAAGGATGCTCCGATCAGAAAGTTGGCAAGCTCTCCCACGCCGCCGGTGGATGTGGTGAAGAGCTGAAGACCGTTTTTGATCAGCTCGATCAGTATTCCGGCCAGCGGCCCAAAGGCAAAGGATCCGATCAGCGCCGGGAAATCAGAGAAATCCATCCGCGCAAAGGCCGGGGATAATGGTACCGGGAATTCTAAAAAGGCCAGAAGATAGGCGATTGCCGCCAGCATGGCGGTGGTGGTGATGGTTCTGATAGTGATGTGCTTTGCTGCTTTTTTCATGTTCTTTTGTCTCCTTTTCTTTTCAGGGTGTTTCTTTTGCGATCCCCAGGAGAACTTTTTATATCGCAGACACTTCTTCTGTGATATAAAAAACTCTGGGTACACGAATGCACTCAGAGCCTGATTCTTCTTTTATCCGGACTATTACATTGTGCCGTCGCACGCTGTATGCTTACGCAACCGTCGGTACCGGAATTCATGCCTGTGGTCTGCTCCACAGGTGTCACCGGTTCATGCCATACTGGCTCGCGGACTATACCGCCGGTGGGGAATCTCACCCCGCCCTGAAGATATTATGTAATTTTGCATCATCGATGATAGCGCTGGACGCGCTACCATTACTATAGCACTTTTGCCGGGGTTGTCAAGAGGGATTTTCCAACATCAGCAGGCGCATTTTATTTCGATAGATAAACAGGAAAACTCCAAAGGTGATTGATGCTGCTGCGGTGCACAGACTTGTAAGTACCATCATCACACCTGTATTTACAGGAAGAGAAATCGCCGTATATCCACCTGAAATAATAGAAGATACAGCAACAAACACAGACACCTTATACGAGGGAATTCCACTTACCACCGTGCGCTTCATGGTGTTAATTGTCTGAACAGCCTTTACAAAGTAAAAGCTTCCAAAAACCAAACTGATTACAATCGCCAGCCCCATCACCATGACAAGAAACATTCTCACAAAATCAAAAGAAGTATTTGACAAATCCAGCTCCGTAACAAGCATTATTATTACAATCGCTGCCGTATAGGTGATAAGCGCAATCAATGCAGCCGGGGAGGTGCATAAGCTTTTCACTGCCTTTACTACTGTTTTTTGTTTTTCTGTGTCGAAGGGGGCCGTCTGCAGACAGCCCTGTTCCTCTTTTGTTTTCATATTGCTGCAATCCTCCTCCACTGCCGGATACTGGCTCTTCCTACGCTTTGATGTCAACTTACAAATTCATCTTTCCTATCAATTCTTCCATATGTTCTGCCGTCTCCTCCACTATCTGCTTCTTCCTTAAGCACCTCCAGGGAAGGTACATCCTCCTCATAAGATTCCGCTGCCAGCTCCGAAACCACCGTGCCGCCGCAGGAACCGTATTGATAGATCTGATCCAGGTACTCGATCGCCGCCCGGATTTTCGTTCGAAGAAGATAGCCGCCGGACTGGGTGATCCGCTCCAGGGTATCCAACGGAATCTGCGGCTCCCAGCCATAAGCTTTGCCATGAAACTCCATAAGCTTTGCCAGAACCTCCTGAAATTCGCTGCGCGTCAGCGGATGGAGCTGCGGCGCTTTCCGCAAGGTATCCAGAACCGTACGCATCGGCTCCTGTTCCTCCGGATAAAGTTCCGCCAGATTCTCATAATCATGCTTTCCTTCCACCACATCCTCGATATACGAGGCGCTCAGCGCAAACACAGAAAACATGGATTCCAATCCCGTATCCCGCAGCAAAAAACGAGCCATGTTCCTATAGGCATTCAGCCGCGCCTTCTTCCCCAGGCGTCCGATCAGCTCAGCCTCATCCACCAGAATTACCCATCCCTGATATCCCATCTGTTTGAAGAGATGGCTCATAAAAGAAAAGTAGTCCTGGCAATGCTTCGTTTTACTGAAATTTACATTGTATTTTACCGGGTGATTGAAAATTCTCCGATAAATCTTCTTAAGCAAAGCATTTGCAATAAAATCCCCCTCCAGATCAGCCTGTAAAAGAAATTTCTCCTCCGGATCTTCCGTATTCAGATAAGCGCGAAGAAGGTAATAAAGCTTGTCTGTCTCCAACTGTTTTGCTGAATACGCGATCATCTCAGAAGCCAGAGGACTGTTAGGCGTCATATTTTCCAGGGTATGCAGAAACCCCGGCTGCTGATGCTGGGGCAGGTAGGTGCTGCCAATCAGCTTCTGGTAGACCAGATAAAGTTTATCCATGGGCGTCTCCTTGCTGAGGGACAGAAAGGAAACTACCATATTATTCTCATGTGCCAGCGTAAATACGGTATTCAGCAGGTGCGTCTTACCTTCTCCATACTTACCTGATATCACCATACCGCCGCTTTTTCCGGACTTGGCCGCAGCCTCCATACGTTCTGTGATCTCGCGCATGATTCGTGGTCTTGCATTGGAAAAATATGCGCCTACGGCACGGGATGGAATGCCGGAACGCAAGGCTTCTATAATGTGCCGCGCCTCCATGTCATAAGCCGGCATGTCTCTATCAACTACAGGATTCATTTTCAAGACCTCCCTTCATGGCGTTACTGATCAATTGAGGAATACCGACACTCCCCAGCCTGGCCTGTGCAAGCAGCGCCTCCGCCTGTTCCTGGTTGAGCGCGGACACATCGCGGCTGAGCAGGGCGTTCGTCATCGCACGGGAAATATCCACCACCACCTGCGGCGTATATTCCTGGGCAGCCATGACATCCAGATCCACAATGTCAGCAAAACGATTGAACCGTTCTCCCGTGATCTCCGTCTGGATGCGCATCCACAGCGCCTGGTAGGATTTCAGTCCTGCATTTTCATCATCCATGAGCGCACGGTCAAAGGCAAATACAAACATAATATGCTTCAGGCTATCAATGTCATCAATGAGCTGGCGAATACTTTCATACGTATCCTCCCGCTTCATCTTTGTGTAATGGACAGTCTCCAGACTAGAACGGCTGATTAAAATATCCAGATCATCCACGGCAATGAACACCCCGGCGCGGCCGCTGATATGTACCACCTCCGTCAAAGAGCGCAGCATATGTCTGGCATTGTATTTTGTAATCCGGATGGGCGACAGTCCCAGCGCACGCAGCTGAGACAGCTTCACGGTGCGGTCGCCGGAAAGCCATCCTAAAAGCAGCGCCTTGCTCTGCTCCTCCAGGATGGGATACCCCAACAAACTGCCCGTCAGCATACTGCATGCCAGCGCAAAATTATTATCCAAAAGCGGATTATCCAAAAACATTTCCTTCAGCTGTACCCGGATCTCCCTCCTTGTCAACGCATCACACATATTTTCCTGGGCGAGATAATCCATGAAGGTCATTCCTGCCGGAATCTCCTGGTAATCATACCCCATACCTGCCACAACCTTACGGCAGCATCCCGCGAGACACTCCATCAGATCGCACTGGCGCAGAATCTCAAAGAAAATGTCCTTGAAATCATTCAGCCATATTTCCCTGGCTGTGAAGCTTACCACGCAATAGCCCTGCTGCCTCGCAATATTCTCCATGAGCTGCAGGAAATATGACTTTCCGCTTCCCATACGGCCGGTGATAAACTTTATCTTGCTTCCGCCGTAGCGGATGTATTCTTCTATATATTTTTCCTGCCAGAAATCCGTCAAAAAGCAAATGCCCGGAGCCGCAGATATATATTCGTTCTCCATAGGATTCTCCATTCTTTAGTCTTGATAAAAACGGATCGTTGCCAGGAACTGCTCCCGCCCCTCCGCATCCAGGATCCGCAATGCCTTTCCATTATTCCTGCTGGGGCCAAACTGATAACGCCGACCATTTTTCGTGGTCTCTACCTCAGAGGCATAGAGACGAGCCACGTCAAAAGAGAAGCTCTGCTGATCGTAATCCCTGCGAAACCGTCCCATCGGCGCCAGGAACTTGTAGAGGCTTGTAAGATAAATATCATCCTCCGCTGACTTTTTCAACTTTAATACGGCCAGATCGTAGGCATCCGCCAGCTCATTGACAAAGGTCTGGGCATTAAAGGGCGCCTTCATCAGCTTGTCCTGTCCCGCCTTTACCGTCTGGACAAAATTCTTCGGACGCATACACTGAACCTTCTTCCGGTCAAGATAAATATCCTGATTCTCTGTATCGAATTTCACCCGATACGGAAACATCTCATAGACTGGATATTCCCCCCGAACATCCACGGCAAATTCTTCACAATACGCAAGCATCTGCCCGGCAAATTCACCGCTTTCCAGATAAGCCTGTGAGTCAAACCCATCCACCGTCTCCACCAATTCCTGAAGAACAGCCGCCTGCTGACAATTTGCCTCTATCATAGTCTTAATATCCTTAGACAAATTCTTCAGGTCTCCGTTTTCCATCTCCTTTGCAACGCTTTTACCTGTCTTCTGCATCAGCGCAAGCTTTTCTTTTAATATCTTTTCCTGCCCCTGCAGGACACTGTATAATTCTTCATAGTTCATGGCAAAAACCATCCTTTCTCTAAGTGAATAGCATTATTATAGCAAAGTTTCTTCCCGTTTCAAATACTTTCTGCCAATATTTTCCATAAATTGGCTTTTTTATTGAAAATTAGCCTTTACAGTTCCTCCGTTGGATGATATATTGAAGCTGTCAGCAAAAGGCAGCGGCTGCTTTCATCCGCGCCTGAAACGAATACGGACAACTGTTTTCATTTCGCTCATAAAACGACAGGAGAATCACAGAGCCAATGGCAGAGGAATCATACGCATGGCAGCAGGAGTGCCTGGATGCCTGGGTCAAAAATGAATATCACGGCATCGTACAGGCTGTTACCGGCGCCGGAAAAACAAGACTGGCGCTTGCCGGAATAGAACTTCTGCAAAACATACCAGGGATAAAGCTCAGGGTCAAGATCATCGTCCCTGGGAAATCATTGCTGCTGCAGTGGAAGCGCTCCCTGGAGAGGCTTTTTCCTTCTCTTTCCGGAAAGGCAGGCATATACGGGGGCGGTATGAATTCTCCAAAAGAACAAGATTATATGATCTATGTCGTCAACTCCGCCAGATATCGACTGGCTCGCCAGATTCTTCAGGAATTAAAGGCTGGCTATACTGTCCTTTTGATCGCGGATGAATGCCATCACTATGCCAGCGGGGAGAATCAGAAGATTTTCGAATTTCTTCCTTTTTCAAAAAATCTACCCGGAACTTATTGTTCTCTTGGACTGTCCGCCACACCGGATGTTCCCGGCTACGATACCATACTTGTCCCTGCGCTGGGCAAAAAGATCTACGCTTACAGCCTTGCTCAGGCGCTGCGGCGAGGAACCGTCTGTGCCTTTGCCGTCTGGCAGATTGCCATATCCTTTTCCCCCAAGGAGCAGCAGGAATACGATGAATTTACTCAGAATATGAGACACATTCAGACGGAGCTTTCCCGGCTTCTGCCAGGGCTTCGCCATTGCAGCGGCGCACAATTTTTTGCTCTGCTGCGGGAAACAGCCGCAGCCAGTCCCGGAAAAGAAGCACGGCTGGCAAGATCATATCTTCAGCTGTCTTACAAGAGAAAGCGGACTGTCTATATGGCACAGGCACGCACCGACTGTGTCATCAGGTTACTGTCCCACCTGGATCCGAAAAAACCCGTACTCATTTTCGGCGAAAGTATTTCCCAGATTGAGCAGCTCTATACGCTATTAAACCAATCTTATCCGGCTCGGGTAGGTCGTTACCACTCCCAGATGGGCCTCCAGGCCAACCGAAATACGCTGCAGCGCTTTCAGGATGGCAGTCTGCGCATTCTCATGACCTGCCGCGCATTGGATGAGGGCGTCGATGTGCCGGAAGCCGCCGTAGGAATCATCCTATCCGGAACTTCCATGGAGCGCCAGCGAATGCAGCGCCTTGGAAGGCTCCTGCGCAGGCACAGCGGCAAGCGCATGGCCTGCCTTTACTATCTGTTTGTAGCCGGCTCCCAGGAGGAGCGCGCCTATTTTCCCAAATTCCAGGAATGCTTCCAGGCGGAAAACCTGGAATATGACAACGAGACGGGAGATTTCTTTTATCCGGCTTATGAAAAAAACGCCGCCGCACTTCTCCAGGAGCTTACAGAGCGCCAGCTTCCACAAGCCTACTATCAGGAAGCACTTGCATGTCTGGAACGTGGATACCTGCGTGAAGATTGGTTGCTGCCGTCGGAAGAGTGCCGAAATCAAAGTCAGCAGGCGACGGGAACAAGGGAACGCAATTATTGGATCTGCATGGAACGGATGGCTGTTTTACGTTCTTTGCCCGCAAGATAGTCACGTTCCAATCCAGGTTGTTTCCAGAAGGCGACAGTATTATTGATAGGTATGTACATTTCTTATATGAGGCTTATCCGGCCCTTGAAAAGAGCCAGTTCCCGGCAAATATTTCCACTGCCGGATGCTGGCTCTTCCTGCGCTTTGCTATTCACTTACAAATTCATCTTTCCTATCAGCTCTTCAATATGTTCCACCGTCTCCTCAAGTTCCTCCGCTATCTGCTCTATGGACTTTCCTTTTTTCAGTTTGATCTGAATCAATTCCATTAAGTTATACTCGATGCCCTTCTCGATGCCAATCTTCTCGCCTTCCAGCCGCACAAAATCCTCTCGGGCCTTCTTGTCACGGATTTCCTTCAGATGAGCTTCGTGGCGCAGACGCATCCGCTTGCTTAAGCTCATAACCTTAATTTCCCTTATCGCTTCCAATACTCCCGGATTCTTCGTATTGATCATATTCAAATCCTCCTCGTATAATAAGTTTGTAAGCAAGAAAAACAGCTTACAGACTTATTCTT
>CABQGZ010000114.1 GCA_902463835.1 uncultured Lachnospiraceae bacterium | reverse complement strand
AGACCCTTTGTCCAGACCATGGACGGCACTCTGCTCCAATGGAATGGCTGGGGCGATCTGACAGCGGAAGAGACTGCACTGTATCAGACAGCGGAAGGAATTGATTACCGGATTGTACGGGAGGGAACGTTCTTTTATCAGTATATCGGAGACCGTCTGGTGGCAACCCATGACCTGAGCGCGTACATTGCGGCGGATACGGCAGCGACGGTGAGCATCTGGCACTGGGGCGATGCAGGCGTGAACATTGATATTCCGTTTGAACTCCAAGAAACAGGACCGATTACAGTTACCGACCTGAATCTGAACGATACCTGGCAAAACCTGTATGAAAGTGCAGCTGAGACATGCGCAGTGCTGAGCGGCACCTTGAAGAAGCCCTCAGGAAACTTCAACAATCCAAACGGATGGCCTCTGATCGGCATTCGTGTCACAGACCGTGCAGCGGCAGAAGGTTGGGAGTGGAAGGACGCGTTCCAGATACTTTACCATGATAACAAGGGCTTGAGTGTAAAAGCGCCGGATGATTCCAACTGCAATCAGGAGTTTAATGGCGTCTGGGTGGACAAAGAGATCTATGTGGATCAATGGGATCCGAATCCGCTCAATCCGCTTTTGACAGAGGAAGGACTGCCCTTTAAGGTGATCCGTCTGGACAACATGGTTTATTTCCTGATCAAAACGGGAGACAGCTATGAGGTACTGTATCGAATGGGTCTTCCGTCCCAGGAAGCAGCTACTGTTTTTGCATTGCGGACAGAAGGAATCTCCGGTGATGAGAGCGTGCGGTTGGAAAACGCAACCATAGTTTATGGAAAGGAAGCAGCGCAGAAGGAACTGGATGCAACCGTGCAGGAAGGTTCAAATGAGACAGGTGCAGCACTGACCGATACATTGGCGAAAAAGGTTGGCCAGGTACTGGCGCAGATCGTATCTCTTAACAGCGAAATGGCTTTGCAAAAGGCTATGGCTGTTAAGTGTACAGGAATTTGCTGCGCATTTCTGCCAAGGTATTATGATTGATTATAACAGTAAGAGGGAGGAAAAGTGATATGAAGATACGAAAAATACTTGCGGTTGTGCTTACAACGGCAGTACTGATGTCTGGGATGTCGGGTGATCTTTCCATGTATGCCAACGCGGCAGCTACAGATGAGACGGGTGTTGAGATGGCGCGTATTGAAGCGGAAGCTTCCATATGCCATGGATATCAAGCGAACGATACCGGAGTAGGCGGCGCGAGTACACAGCAATATACCTATGAGGAGATGGCACAGTTTCTGGACAAGGGCGGCAACGGTGATGATAAGAAAGAGAAGTATACCTCCTATGTGCAGTACGCGGTTACGGCTCCGGAAGACGGGGAGTACCGTATCAAGGTTGGATTTGACGTAGGAACTACGGATAGCGATCCGGGAAGCTGGAGTGAGGATCCTTATATTGCGGTGCTGGTAAACGGACAGCAGGCGTATCAGGCGATCATGCCAAAAACATCAGTGAACACTGGTACTCAGGGAATCCCGCTGACCGTGACCTTGAAGAAGGGGTTAAACCTGATCCGTTGTACCGGATTGCCCAAAGGGCAGCCGGCGTATGAGCTGGATGCGGCTGATAATGGGATCTGGGTCTGGGTAAATCATGATTATCTTGATATTGACGGCCGTCTGACCGCAGCTTCGACCGCACAGACGACGGCAAATGCAACTGACGGCATGTTTCATAACTATACAGGAAATGCAGATGGTACGATAGGCGCTGCCGCGTCGGGGGAAGCGCAAACAAATAAAGTCAGCATTGCAGGGATCACGGCTGGAAATATAGGATATTGTCCCTATGTTGCATGGAAGGTAAATGCACCTGCAGACGGATATTATGATATCACGTTAAACGGAGCGAATGATCCGGCAGATGGTACAAAATGTGTTGCGATGATCCTAGACGGAGGCGTGAGGGAGCATAAGATCCATGTCAATGGCTCATGGAAAACGACCATCGATGCCTCTTGCTATCTCACAGCCGGAGAACATATTTTGGTGTTTACCAGTCCCATGCCGAGGAACAGTGAAGAGGCGGAAGGTTTTTCATACAGTTGGATGGATTACTGGAACATCGAACTGGGGAACGGACTGACAGTGGCGAATGATCTGACAAAGGATGAGGTGACGGCTTCTTTGGTGAAACGTATTGAAGCGGAAGCTTCCGTATGCCATGGATATCAAGCGAACGATACCGGAGCAGGCGGCGCGAGTCCGCAGCAATATACCTATGAGGAGATGGCACAGTTTCTGGACAAGGGCGGAAACGGTGATGATAAGAAAGAGAAGTATACCTCCTATGTGCAGTATGCGGTTACGGCTCCGGAAGACGGGGAGTACCGTATCAAGGTTGGATTTGACGTAGGAACTACGGATAGCGATCCGGGAAGCTGGAGTGAGGATCCTTATATTGCGGTGCTGGTAAACGGACAGCAGGCGTATCAGGCGATCATGCCAAAAACATCAGTGAACACTGGTACTCAGGGAATCCCGCTGACCGTGACCTTGAAGAAGGGGTTAAACCTGATCCGTTGTACCGGATTGCCCAAAGGGCAGCCGGCGTATGAGCTGGATGCGGCTGACAATGGGATCTGGGTCTGGGTAAATCATGATTATCTTGATATTGACGGCCGTTTGACCGAGGCTCGGATAGAACAGACAACGGCAAATGCAACGGACGGCGTGTTTCATAACTATACAGGAAATACAGATGGTACGGTAGGCGATGCCACGTCGGGGGAAGCGCAAACAAATAAAGTCAGCATTGCAGGGATCACGGCTGGAAATATAGGATATTGTCCCTATGTTGCATGGAAGGTAAATGCACCTGCAGACGGATATTATGATATCACGTTAAACGGAATGAATGAACCGGCAGATGGCAAAAAGTGCGTTGCGATGATCATAGACGGGGGCGTGAGGGAACAGAAGATCCATGTCAATGGCTCATGGAGAACGACCATCGATGCCTCCTGCTATCTCACAGCCGGAGAACATATTTTGGTGTTTACCAGTCCGATGCCGAAGAACAGTGAAGAGGCAGAAGGTTTTTCATACAGTTGGATGAATTACTATAACATTGAACTGGGGAATGGACTGACAGTGGCGAATGATCTGACAAAGGATGAGATAACTGCTTCTTTGGGCATTGTTCAGAAAACCGGTGAGTACACCGGCATTTCCGAAAAGATGGAGGATACCTTTGCAGTTCTGTCCGGTACATTGAAGTTGACCGGAGGGTTAAAAGATTATGCTGGCTGGCCCAGCGTTAATCTTCAGCTTATCGCAGATAACGAGAGTCGGTACACAAATAATTTTCAGCTTCTCTACGCTGCGGAACGAAAAAATGACGGTGGTTACATTGGAATAAAAATAACGGATTCGAGCAATCGGGATAATCATGACGGGGTTACCGTTGATGAGAATCAGGAGCCGGATCAAAATATAGAACTGCTTAATAAGATTTTTACGGATGATGGACTTCCCTTTAAAATCATTCGCCTGAACAACTGGGCTTATTTCCTGGCGGATACGGGGGATGGCTATCAGATCATCGCACGGATGAATGGATTGGGAGACCGTCCTACCAGTTTTGCGCTGCACAATGGCGATCTTCTTGAACAAAACCGAGTAATGCTGATGGATTACAATGTTGCAGCCGGAAAGGAAGCGGCGTTGGAGGCGCTGGCAGGAAGCCGGTTCAGCTTTAAAGACAGAAAGGATCTCGCGTCTGTGGAGGACAGTATGTATTTCCCTGTGGACAGTACAGAATGGACATTGCAGGCAAGGGTGTCTCTTCCGGACTATAGTAATTATACAGGTGCGGAACATCGTGCGGTACATGTAGGTCCAGGGCCAAGGTTTGATGGTAATACTCCGTATGCATGGGCGCGTGGCCTAGGACTTGTTTATCAGAATAATGAATGGGGAACAGGATGGAAGATTCAGAAGCTGGAAGTAGACTGGAACGCCAATTTTATTGATACAGCTCATGCAGAGATGATGGATCCTGACCGCGGAGGTATGTGGATCCAATGGGTGAGAAAGGGCGACAAGCTGTCTGTAAATACCAGTGCGGATGGACAGAACTGGAACAATATTCTTGAACGGGCAGATTTAGGTGATATGGATGCCGGAGCCACCGGAATGTATATTGATTCCGCATGCAAGGCAGACCTTACAGACATTTGCATAACCCTGGGCAAGGGTACCCCGGTGGGTTCCACCGTAAGTCTCGGGGATAACATTGGCGTGAATTTCTATACGCAGTTGTCTGAGGAAACCATTGCCGATGAAAATGCATATGTAGAGTTTACGCATCCGGATATGAATCATACAAAGACAAAGGTGTATGTAAAGGATACGGAGGTGAAAACCTTTAACGGCGCCACGTGTTATGTATTCCCTTGCAACATAGCAGCAAAGGAAATGGCCAGCGATATCAAGCTGAAAATTGTCAGCGGAGATGGCAGCGAGGGAGCCGAGTATACCTATACAGTGAAGAAGTATGGAGATAAGATCCTTGCAGATACCAGCGGCAGCTATACGAATGATGATAAGGCTATGGTCAAGGCAATGCTGAATTACGGCGCCTATGCCCAGAAGCACTTTAAGTACGATGACAACAAGCTGGCAAACGCAGGAATGGAGGAAGAGGATCAGAAACTTCAAGCGGTAACATTTAACGAAAATGATTATAAAAAGAACATAGAAGGAAGCTGCAGCGGCCTGAAATACTATGGCACCAGCCTGATGACCACAACAAAGACGGCAATTCGTCATTATTTTGAGATGACGGATGGAGCAGTTATTGGAGACTTTACTTTTTCGTATGAAGAGAATGTACTGGAGCCAAAAGAAAAAGACGGACGGTATTACGTAGAGATTTCCAATATTGCCGCGAGCGGGTTGGGCGGCATGTATAAGCTGACGGTAAGTAAGTCGAATGAGTCTATGACTCTTACCTACGGCCCGTACACAAATGTTAAGGCAATTTTAAATGGAAATTATTCGGACGATGCGAAGAACATGATGAAGGCGCTGTACTGGTATGGACAGACAGCCGCTGAATATGCACAGACTTCTGCAACGTTAAGAACGGCTTTGCAGGGAAAATACCTCTCCATCCTAGGCGACAGCATCAGCACTTTTACCGGTGTTTCAAATAGTGCCGCCAACAATACTACCTTGGGCGGCTCTGTGGAATACGATGGATCGAAAGGCAATGTTACCAGCATGGATCATACCTATTGGGGGCGGATGCTGGCAAAATATGATATGAAGCTCCTGGTTGATAATGCGGCGGGCGGCAGTCTGTTGTTGGAAGATGGGGGATATCAGATTAGTGTTCCGGCTGGCTATAAGAGGGTGGAACAACTGGCTGCCAATACCGGGTCTCTGAATGGGACACAGCCGGACGTGATCTTTGTACATATGGGAACCAACGACTACATCAATCATAAAACGCTTGGGGAGTGTACGGACAGTACTTATACGGATATCCATGAGGGGGATGGCTATAAGACTCCTGTGACATTTACGGAAGCATATATCATCACCCTGGAGAAAATAAAGAAGTTATATCCGGAAGCAGACGTATTTTGCTTTACATTGACGCCCAGCGATTGGAATAAAGATTTCACTATGTTGGATGCCTATAACGCGCGGATTCGGGAGATTGCAGACAGGTATGAGAATGTGACCCTTGTGGATACCACGGGTGCGATCAACACAGGCAATTATACGAGCCTTACATATGATAACACGCATCCGAATAAGGATGGTATGACTGCCATTGCGAATAAATTGGAAGCATCATTGATTGATCGATATGTTAAAAAAAAAATAGCGTTAAGCCATGAGGAGCTGATGAGGGGCGGAAGCTACGATGGGAGCCTCTTTTATCGGAATGATTACAAGGTGGGTGTGGCGGATCCCTTTGTTTTTGACAATACAAAACGGGATGGATACTACTATATGTACGGAACAGAGTTGATCTGCCGCCGCTCCAAAAATCTCACGGACTGGGAAGAAGTGCCGTACACCAACTGCCTGGACAGTATACGAGGAAGCATTCCCAATGGTTCGGATATCATTTACACCGATGTATGGGCGCCGGAGGTTATTTATGACAAGGAGACGAATCTGTATTATCTGTTCTTCAGCGCAACGCCCAAACCGAATTCATCCGGTTACGGCGCCAAATATCAGATGTTTGTGGCCACGTCGCAGTATGCGTACAAGGATTTCAAACTGGTGGATTTCGCTAATGAGGCAAGCTGTGGAGCGGGCAATACGCATTCCATTAATACATCGGTAGATTGGGAGCCTTATGCAAGATACGTTTTCTTTGAGCCGGGATGGTACAGAGAGTTTTCCCGAAGAACCTACGGCACAGTCAAGGAACTGTATAATAATTACGCGGGAGCCATAGATCCTCACCCGTTTGTAGATGCGAATGGGGATAAATACCTGTACTGGGTTGATAATATTGACGAAAACGGCATCTGTGTGGTGAAAATGGAAAACTGGCTGAAGCCAGCCTGGGATACGGCAGAAAAAATCCTCTATGCCGAGTATTATACGATGGATGACTTGAAAAGAGCGAAGAGTGGATATTGGGTGGAAAAGGTTTCCTATGAAAATTCAGGAAATCTGATCAACGAAGGTCCTGCGGTAGTCCGGCACAATGGCAAATATTACCTGACTTTTTCTGTGAATGATTATAAAGAAAACAACTATCAGGTGGGACAGGCGGTTGCGGATTCACCCAGGGGACCTTTTCGGAAGCTGCGAGAGGAGGAAGGCGGACTGCTTCTCTCCAGTGTGGGAGCAGGTTGCCAGGATATCTCTGGTACCGGTCATCATAGTTTTGTCGCTGCCGGAAACCGCACCTACGTGGTTTATCATCGTCATGATGAACCTGGTAATCCCAGCGAGAAGAGAAATTTAGCCATCGACCAGGTAGAATGGGTGACCGTGAAGGATAAGGATGGCAATATGCTGGAAGTGATGTGTGTCAATGGACCTACCTGTACGGAACAGCCATCCCTGGAAGCTTTCAGCGGATATCGCAATATCGCATCGGAGGCAAGTGTCTCCGGCTCCGGAGATGCAGCTTGCCTGACGGACGGCCTTCTCTCCATCTCGAAAGGAAATGCAGCTTTTGAAGCGTATCTTCCGGAGACAACGATCACCAGGAAGACAACCTTTACCTTTGATTTTGATACGGTGCGCACCGTGCGGGCGATCATGATTTACAATTCCAGGGATGCGAAACGTATATTTAAGAATATCTCCAAAATAGAGTTTGTGTGCGAGCGCGAAGGACTTGAGGTGATACATACCATCGACAACCTGGCTTTCCACGAGGGGAATTATAAGGTCAACAGCGATGGCGCCGTTTCCTATGTGATTCCGGGCTCCGCTGCCGGCGCATGGTTTGAGGATCTGCATGTGAGATCCGTACGGATCACGGTGGATGTACCGGTGGGACAGTCAGAAGTCGGCATATCAGAGGTTCGTATCTTTGGAAAATAGCAGAGAAGTGATCGGCGGAACAAAAAAGAGCAATTCTCAGAAAGGAAAATGATCATGAAACAATATGAAAAACCATTGATGCAGATAATGTGTTTGGAGAAAGCGGATATCATTTGTACAAGTAATCCTGATGAAAATGAAGGACCAGGTGACATAAATGGCCTCAGTCGCATGGGTGGATGGGCAGAATGAGTAAGAAAAAACGAAATATCCTGTTGGTTATTCTTGCAGCGGCGCTCGTACTGTTCGGTATCATACTATGCGTTGTCATCGGCACAGAGAACGATCGAGGGAAAGCGGACGAAGATGAGGGAGAGCTGATCGTGCGTCCTTCCGAGGATGAGGACATCAGCAAGGATCCCGGTGAGGCTCAGCCCGGAGGCGCGGATCAGCCCGGAGATACAGATCAGCCCGGAGGCACGGATCAGCCCGGGGAGGCAACTCAGCCCGGAGGCACAGATCAGCCCGGAGGCACAGAGCGGCCCGGGGACACAACTCAGCCCGGAGGCACGGATCAGCCCGGTGATACAGAGCAACAGAAGGGAAATGGCGTGATCGAACTTCCTTTTGTGCCATTTGAATGAGCCTGCAATCAGGCAGGACAGTTGTCCCAAAGGAGCAGCAATGAATAAATATAAGATTGATTGGAAAAAATATGCATCTCTGGCCAGGCAGGCAGGGGCGGAGGGAGCGGTGCTGCTGGAAAATGCAGATCATGCGCTGCCCTTGCAGGAAGAGGAAAAAATATCTGTTTTTGGAAGGATTCAGTTTCACTATTATAAAAGTGGAACCGGTTCAGGAGGATTGGTAAACACCCGCTATGCGGTGGGAATCCTGGATGCCCTGAAGGAAGAAAAGCTGAGCTTAAATGAAGAACTGATGAAAACATATGAAGCCTGGATCGCGGAGCATCCTTTTGATTTCGGACAGGGATGGGCGCAGGAACCATGGAGCCAGGAGGAGATGCCTCTGACAGATGAAATTGTAGAGAAG
>CABQGZ010000113.1 GCA_902463835.1 uncultured Lachnospiraceae bacterium | reverse complement strand
TACACTTGTATTTTTCTTTTTACGTGTTTTCGTAAAAAAACAGCCGCTGCATTTTGTCAAAAACCATAATTTTTCACAAAATAAAGCGACTGATTCAAAACAGTAACAATTCAGACTACGCTATTCACACTTGCGCTCAAAGCTGCTGCACTCAGTATCCTCACAGTCGCAGGCATGGGAGCCGGCAATGCCGATCTCGCTTGCGGCGCATTTGCAGTCATCATTGAATACACACTGTACTGCCTCGCAATCCACATCGATATGACGGCTGGGATGCTCCATGGCGTTGGCGGCATTTTCTCCGGTCCTCTCACGGAAGCTGGCACAGCAGGTGCCGGAGGGCTCCTTGGCATCTCTGCCCTCTACCATGATATCTCCTTTGCAACAATAATGATCTTCGTTGTACATACAGGTCTGTGCAGAACATTTTAACTGGGTCATAGTATCATTACTCCTTTTTTGAAAGTTTTTCCATGATAGTATGACCCGTAAAATGCAATCATATACTAATTTTCTGTTACTTCGATCTTTCGTATCTCCTTTGTTCGGATCTCCTTGCATATGTCGTCGATGAAATCGGATAATTTCTTCGCGCCCTCATCACCCAGATACCTGCTCCTGACAGATACGGTCTCATCCTCCTCTTCCTTCTGGCCTACCACCAGCATATACGGCACCTTGTTCAGACGACTTTCCCGGATCTTGTACCCAATTTTCTCGGAACGTGTATCTACGGTGGCCAGAATATTGTTCTCCTTTAATTCTGTCAACACGCGATTGGCGTAATCGTTGTATTTGTCGGAGATTGGCAGCACACGCACCTGCTCCGGACAGAGCCAGGTGGGGAAGTTGCCCGCATACTTCTCAATAAGCCATGCCAGTGTCCGCTCATAGCAGCCCATGCTGGTCCGGTGGATAATGTAAGGACGCTGTTTCTCCCCGTTCTGATCAATGTAATACATGTCGAACTGCTCCGCCAGAAGGGCATCCCACTGAATGGTGATCATGGTGTCCTCTTTGCCATATACGTTCTTTGCGTTGATATCCACCTTGGGACCGTAGAAAGCTGCTTCGCCCACGTCCTCCACAAAAGGAATATTCAGTTCTGTCAGGATAGAACGGATATGTCCCTCCGTCTCCTCCCAAACCTCCGGTTCACCGATGTATTTCTCCCGGTTATCGGGATCACATTTTGACAGATGGTAAGTCACATCCTCCTCCACGCCCAGGGTCTGCAGACATTTCTTCGCCAGCGCCAGACAGTTCTTGAACTCCTCCACCATCTGATCCGGTCTTACGATCAGGTGACCCTCCGAGATCGTGAACTGACGCACCCGAGTCAGACCGTGCATCTCACCGGAATCCTCGTTTCGGAACAAGGTGGATGTCTCGCCGTACCGAAGGGGCAGATCGCGATAGGACTTCTGGCTGGCCTTGTATACATAATATTGGAAAGGACAGGTCATGGGACGCAAGGCGAATACCTCCTTGTCCTTCTCCTCGTCGCCCAGCACAAACATGCCCTCTTTGTAGTGATCCCAATGCCCGGAGATCTTGTAGAGGTCGCTCTTTGCCATCAGCGGTGTCTTTGTTCTCACATACCCCCACTTTTCTTCCTCGTCCTCAATCCAGCGCTGCATGGTCTGGATCATCTTGGCTCCCTTGGGCATCAACAGCGGAAGCCCCTGACCGATCACATCCACAGTAGTGAACAGCTCCATCTCACGGCCCAGCTTGTTGTGGTCGCGCTTCTTGATGTCCTCCAGGTGCTCCAGGTATGCGGCCAGCTCCTCCTTCTTGGCGAAAGCGGTTCCGTAGATTCGCTGAAGCTGTGCCCGGTTGGAATCGCCTCTCCAGTAAGCCATAGAGGAGGAAATCAGCTTGTACGCCCTAATATTCTTTGTGCTCATCAGATGCGGACCTGCGCAGAGATCCACAAACGCTCCCTGACGATAAAAGCTGATCTCAGCGTCCTTAGGAAGATCCTGGATCAATTCCACCTTGTAGGGCTCCTCCCGCTCCTCCATGAACTTGATGGCCTCTTCTCTCGGAAGGGTAAAGCGCTCCAGCCTTGCCCCCTCCTTGATCACCTTCTTCATCTCCTGCTCAATCTTATCCAGATCCTCTCTGGAAAATGGCTCTGTGTCAAAGTCGTAGTAGAAGCCTGTGTCGATGGAAGGACCGATGGCAAGCTTCGCCTCCGGGCGCACGCGCTTTACGGCCTCCGCCAACACATGGGAGGTGGTATGGCGCAGAGCCGCCAGCCCTTTTTCATCGTTCGCAGTCAAAATGCTTAATTCGCAGTCCGTGTTCAAAACGGTGCGCAGGTCCTCCACCTGTCCGTCCACCTCTCCCGCCGCAGCTGCTCGGGCAAGGCCTTCACTGATGTCTAAAGCGATGTCGTAGATGGATTTTTCGTTTTCATATTCCTTTACGGAACCATCTTTTAATGTGATCTTCATAATGTTCGTCTCCTTTTTTGCTTTCTTCTGCACGGGTCTGCCCCGTGCGCATAAAAAGTCCCATGCACTACGATTGGTAATGCATGGGACGATTGTACTCGCGGTTCCACCCTGCTTGCCTGTCAAAATATGATTCTGACAAAGCCGCTCATTGATGATAACGGAATCACCGGACCGGATTGGGGCCACTCGGAGGTAGTTTTCAAAAGCTTCCCATAAGACTGCTTCCAGCACTTTGGGCTTATCATCCGTCACTTGATGATATCCTCTCTGGCAGTCCTCTCTGATATGTTCCACAGTTTACTCTTCTCGTCAATGTGTTCTTTGATCTGATAGATTGTATTGTAATACCTTTTTCCCCTTTTGTAAAGGGAAATTTTTGTTAAAAATCAATCTCCGTTAAAATCAATTCCTTCCGCAGCACTTCTTATACTTCTTGCCGCTGCCGCATGGACATGGATCGTTTGGATATATCTTTGCTTCCTTGACAATGGTACCGGACTTCTTCTGCTCCAGATATAATTCCTTTCTTGTACTCTCGTCAAAAATCTTCTCCCACTGGGGCAGGCCATAGAGCCAATCCGCCTTGGCATCCACCATGTTCTTGTACAATTTTTCCTTGTCAAAAGCCAGGCTTACCTGAGTGTCTTCCTCCATCTCCTCAATGGGATTGGGGTTGATCAGGCTGTCGTTGATCCCATCCAAAAAGCCTGTCATAGCCATAATGTCCAGCTCAAACTTCTCAGCCAGTTCCTTCACGGTTCCTTCTACTGCCTCGTCCGGGTTCTCCAAAAGCTTCTCATAAACACTCTGCTCCAGCTTGAAATACCGCTGCCAGAACTTCTGCAATTCACCTTTATCCGCTTTGTCATTGTAGGCGATATCCTGCCATTGTTCTAATAATGCCATCTCTCAATACCATCCTTTGTCGTTCACTTTACTGGTATGTATAAGCTTTCTACAAGCCTGCATACATCTTATTGCCAATCTAGTATAACGCATCCGGCTGTTTTTTTCAATAGTAAAATAATCAGGCAGCTCCGCCTTTGGCGAGAACATGTTCCTGCACAAATTCTTTTATGCCCTCCGCAATGGCCTGGGCAAGCTTGTCCTGATAGGAATCATCCAGAAGCTTCGCCCTCTCTTTCGTGGAGGTGATAAATCCTGTTTCCACCAGGCAGGCCGGCATTTCGGAATTTATGATCACAAACAAGTCGCTGTCCTTTTTCACTTTTTTATCCTTTGCGCCGGTGCTGTCGATGAGACGACTATGTATCGCATCCGCCAGAATTCCGCTCTTCTTATTGGAATTCTGGTTGCAGTAGGTTTCAATCCCACTGGTGACAGTGTCCTTCTCAAGAGCGTTCTGATGAACGCTTACAAACACATCTGCCTCCTTGTCCGCGCCTACCTTCACCCGCTCCTTTAATGTCCTGGCAACATCTTCACTGCGGGTAAGCGCTACCTGATATCCTTCCTCCTTCAATATCTGTTCCAGCTTTTGAATGATCGCCAGATTGATGTCCTTCTCATATATGTTCTTCCACAAAGTTCCCGGATCCTTCCCACCATGCCCTGGATCCAGAACAATCACCACCTCTTCAGGAGCGTTCTTAATTTTCACCTTCTCTTTGGGAATATCATCTTTCTGGCCTTCCGGGTCCTTGACCATACCCATAGGCTCCGGATCACCATCTGTAATACCTGTGGGGTTGTCCTCATTCGCTTGCCGACTGGAAATAATCCCTTTTATGCCAAATCCAATGACGAGTACCGCGATGCACAGCACGACACCTCTTTGAATCATCCGAATCCGTCTTCTTCTCCTGCGAATGGCTCTTCTCTGTTCCATCCTGCGTCGTTCCTGCTCTCCGTCATCCCATGTTCTTCTGCCCTGCATACTTCTCTCCTACGTCCTTTCATTCTGTCCGCCTCTTTCCCATAAAACAGGAAAGCACCTCCTGCTACAAGATACTATAGCACAGAGGTGTTTTCAAGTATTCCACAGAATGTTTAGAAAGTGTAAAAATTAATTTTTTTCTGCATTTTTATTCAAACCGCAGCGCGTCGATGGGCTTTAATTTTGCCGCCTTGTTTGCCGGATAGATACCAAACACCACACCCACGCCGACGGAGAAAAACACGGCTACCATAGCTACCCCCATGGTAATTCCAAAATGATAATCTGTGGCAAACACATTGACAATGCCCAGAATCCCTGCGCTTAAGACAAGCCCCACAAATCCCCCCATCAATGACAGCACCACAGACTCAATCAAAAACTGCACGATAATATCTGATTTCTGTGCACCGATGGCTTTTCGGATTCCAATCTCTCTGGTGCGCTCCGTGACGGACACCAGCATAATATTCATAATTCCCACACCACCTACCAGCAAGGATATTCCGGCAATGCCGCCCAACAGATACCCAAGCACATTGTAGACCGTAGTGATCATATCCAGCAGGCTTCCCATATTGAATACGGAGTAATTGTCCTCTCCCACTTTGCCCCGCAGGAAGGTGTTCAGCGTCTTTTCCGCTTTTTCCACAGAGGTCTCATCCGCGGCCGAGGCGTCAAAGGTCTGTACGCCGTTCATTCCCAGCAGTCTCTGGCCGGATTCAAAGGGAAGAAACACCTTCAGATCGTTAGTGTTCATAGAGCTTGTGCCCTCCTCCGCCAGAATGCCCACAATGACAAAATCTTTCCCACTCAACCGGATCGTCTCCCCCAGCACCTCCCTGGTGCCAAACAGATTCTGGGCAACACCCGCGCCTACCACACAATTGCCAAGTCGGTACTCGCTCTCCACAGAGGTAAGGTATCTTCCGCTCTCCAGCTTCATTTGGTTCAACAACTGATAACTCTGGTTGATGGCCACGATGGACACATCCTCCTGATTCCCGGCAGCTTTAGCCACTCCCGTTCCGCTGCTGTAGACGGACACAAGGCCGATCTCCGGTTCCTTCTCCAGCGCTTCCACCTCCTCCAAAGTGATGCGCGGCATGGTCTTCATGACCATACAGTTCAAGTTGCTGCCACCCAGTCCTGCCAACTGGTCTGTGATGGTGTTGGTGGCACCCTGTACCAGCGATACAAGAAGCGTCACCGCCATAACACCGATGATAATGCCCAGCATCGTCAAAAAGGAGCGCATCTTATTGGATTTCACTGAGGATAACGCCATTTTCAATTCCTGTCGCAATTTCATTTCTGTCCGCCCCCTTTCCCATTTTTCGCAGCCGCAGCCACAATTTGCACCTGCATCGTTTCTTTGCATGAATTATCCGGCCTATCCTGGCCTATCCGAATATCTGAGATAATCTTTCCGTCCAGAAGCTTCACCTGCCGGGGCGCTTCCTGGGCAATCTCGTTGTCATGGGTGATGAGAATGATCGTGTTTCCCTGACTGTGCAGCTCATGGAGCAGCTTCATGATATCGTGGCTGGACTTGGAATCCAGATTGCCGGTGGGCTCATCCGCAAGAATCAGCGTGGGCCTTGTCACCAGCGCCCGGGCTACCGCCACACGCTGCTGCTGGCCGCCGGAAAGCTGGTTGGGCCGGTGGTGCATACGTTCGGAAAGTCCCACCTTCTCCAGCGCGCTTGTCACCCGCTCCTTCCGCTCCCTTGCTCCCACCCCCTGATAGATCAGCGGCAGCTCCACATTTTCATAGGCGTCCAGCTTTGCGATCAGATTGAACTGCTGGAAAATGAACCCGATCTTGTGATTCCGCATCTTCCCCAGTTCTTTCTCCGACAGCTGGCTGACATTCTGTCCATCAATAAAGTATTCTCCTCCATCAGCCACATCGAGGCAGCCGATGATATTCATCATCGTGGACTTCCCGCTTCCGGAGGAGCCGATAATGGCCACAAATTCATGTTCCGCAATCTCCAGCGAAACACCGTCTAAGGCGTGGACTTCTTCATTTCCTACCAGGTAAGTCTTTCTGATATTTTTTAGTGTGATCATACCCTTATCCTTCCTACTCCTCCATGTTCTCCATGGAGATTCCCAGCTGAGAATAGAGGTCCTCCAGCCGTACAATGACCTGCAGCTTTTCTCCTTCTCTCACACCGCTTAAGATCTCCGCGTGATCGTTATTCACGAGCCCTACCGTTACCTGGCGCTCTTCGTAAGTGCCATCCTGGCCAAGC
Source organism: uncultured Lachnospiraceae bacterium (assembly GCA_902463835.1). GTDB lineage: Bacteria > Bacillota > Clostridia > Lachnospirales > Lachnospiraceae > 14-2. The sequence goes on along the minus strand of CABQGZ010000113.1, from coordinate 2,042 downwards.
ACGCTCACGCACTTTTTCCCGTCGACAGTCTTAAGTGTGTCAATGGGAACCAGCAGTACGCCTTCCTTGTGTTCCTTGGTGATCTTTCCGTTTGCGCTCATACCGGGCAGCACATATTCCGCCTGCTCCAGAAGCACCGTGACCTGATACGTACCCACGCTGCCATTGTTTTCTCCTGCCATGGATACGCCAGTAACAGTCCCCTGATACACTTCATCCGGGATGGCGTCCACTGTCACCTCCACCTGCTGACCAGCTTCGATTCCCCGGATATCCAGCTCATCAATATTCAAGACCACCTGGTACGCTCCGGTGTAAAGGAGCTTGCACAGAGCGGTTCCGGCAGGCAGCACATCGCCTTCCTTTGCCGCAAGCCCGCTGACGATGCAGTCCTGCTCTGCTGTCACCACAAATCCCTTTTTGTATGCTGCGGCTTCCCTGATCTTATCCGCCAGCTGTTCCCGCTGTTCCAGCAGCGCCAGATATTCCATGGAGTAAGCCGTATCCTTCAGCTTAAACAGGGAAGTTCCATAAGACACCTTATCATTCACTTTCACCGACACACTTTTTATAATTCCACTGTCCGCCGTCACATAGACAGCATGACCGCAGGCTGTAGTTCCTTCTCCAAGCTTCTCTCCGCTCTCCGTCTGAACGGTCACTGCAGCTCCGATCTCATATTTGTCGGAATCTTCAAATGCAGCGGTTGCCCGGCTGCCTGTAATCTGGCGGATATAACCTGGAATACTGTCTTCTCCCCAGCGAATCGTAACCTTCTGGCCTTCCTCCACCGTCCCTTCCAGGTCGAATTCCACCTTCAGTTCTCCGTCCGCGGAGATCACCGCCAGCGCATCCTTCTGACTCTGCACCGTCAGCACCGAATCCCCTTCCCCCGCAAACAATTGCTTTACACGTCCGGCCACCGGCGCCGTCACCGTGGCGGATCCTCCTTTTTCCATAACGGACAACTGACTGTCAATCGAAGCCAGCTGATTCTCTAATCCGGACACGGTATCGTCCAGCGCAATGCTGTCAAACTCCGCGATGACTTCCCCAGCCGCCGCCTGCTCTCCATTCTGCTTATACAGCTTGCGCAATGTGACCGTATAATCCACAAAAACAGTGCCGGAGTCAGCTGTCTGTACCACGCCGATTCCGTCTGTGGTCACTTCGATCTCACCAGCCTCCACCGTGGCTGTATTCGTCATGGCGCCAGACAGCTGCTTAGCCATATTCTGTATGGCCATTATGGCCAGAATTACAATGGCAATCAGCAGGGCTGCCACAATGCCAAGGATGATCCATAGCTTCTTATGGGATTTTTTCTTGTGATTTTGTTGTTTCTTCATGATATGCCCCTTTCCTAAACCGCAAATATGTATTATTGTATTAATCAATTAGTACAATAATACATATTTATGGTTTTGTCAAGAGGAAAAATAGAATTATTTCTCACACCCCTGTGAGCTCTGATAAGAATTTTCCAATCTCTACCCAGGCGTCCCGGGATTCCGGGAGAAGCTTCATGGCCATCTGGAAAATGTGAAACATACCTTCGTAAACAGTAAGCTTTACCGAAACACCTGCTTCCTTCGCCTTTTCTGCCACAGATATGGAATCACTCAGCAGCATCTCGATGGAGCCCACCTGCAGCAGCATGGGAGGAAACCCTGTATAATCGCCAAACATCGGGGAAATGTAAGGGTTTGTGGGATCATTGTCTCCCAGATAGTCCCGATTATAGATGAGACTGTCACTGGTGTTGCCAAACAGGGGATCCAATTCAAAATTGTCCACGTAGGAGGCTCCGCTGGCCGTCAGATCGGTCCAGGGAGACATTGCCACGATTCCTGCCGGCAGAGGCCGACCTTCATCCTTCAGATACATACACAGCGCAAGGGCAAGACCGCCCCCGGCGGAATCTCCCGCCACGATGATCTGCTTCTCCCCATATCCATGGGCCCGGAGCCAGTCAAAGGCCGCAACGGCATCCTCAAGCGCTGCCGGATAAGGATTCTCCGGGGCAACCCGGTAATCGATGG
>CABQGZ010000112.1 GCA_902463835.1 uncultured Lachnospiraceae bacterium | reverse complement strand
GCTGGTTCTATCGGCGGGGAAATGGTCAGAAAAATGATCATGAAGCAGGAGCAGCAGATGTCTGGCGGCGGAATGCAGTAACAATCGCATAGCCCCAGAAAGGGATGTGTCTTAGGACACATCCCTTTCTGCTACATTCGAATCTTTTTGCTGCTATTTTAGGCAATCTGCCATATTGTCAATCAGAACACATGTATGGTATAATTTTAAATGGAGCAATTACTCCATATTTCAGGAGGTACTCATGGAAATAGAACGAAAATATTTGATTGCCACTGACAACCTACCCACAGATTACACCGCTTATCCGTTTCACCAGATCGAGCAGGGCTACTTAAGCACAGCGCCAGTGGTGCGTATCCGCAAGCAGGATGAAACATACTATCTGACCTACAAATCCGGCGGCATGATGGTGCGGGAGGAATACAATCTTCCTCTTACCAAAGCTTCCTATTATCATCTGCGCGAGAAGGCAGACGGCATCCTAATCGCCAAAAAAAGATATCTCATTCCTTACGACGACAAACTCACCATCGAGCTGGACATCTTTGAAGGGGAATTGGCGCCTTTGATTCTTGCCGAGGTAGAATTTGATTCTGAGGAAGCTGCAGGTGTCTTTGTTCCTCCCGCATGGTTCGGGGAGGACGTGACCTTCTCCCGACAGTATCACAACAGCGTACTGTCTCAAAGGAAGCCCTCCTGCATAATTTCTCCAAAAACAGAAAACCAGTCAGCACCCTAGTGGAGCCGGCTGGTTTCATATTTCTGGCAGGTCCGCAGACAGCGTTTCAATTCTTCATACCGCTTATCCAGATTTCCTTCCGGTATCACAATATCAAGAACAACCGCCATATTATCGATCATCACATCGGTGATATCATCGCGCATCGCCGTTAAGATCTGATACTTTTCCTCATAAGTCCTGGCGTCATAAAAGTCCATCAGCAGCCCGGTGATATCTTTTCTGACCACCTTCTGTCCCAAATCGCTGGCTGCCGTCGGCTCCAACAACTGAAACCGGAACCGCTGCGTCACCGTGGGATACTTCTCATGATCCACCTCACTGACGAACATGGAGAGCGGTCTGGCGTACACTTTAAAGTCGCCGTACAACGCCTGATAGATCACCAGTACCTCCCCCGTCTCCGAGTGCTCTGCAACTGTTACAATCTGATACATTTTGTTTTTAAAGTGAAGATATCTTTCTCCGCTTCTTGGTTCTCCCTGTGGCATTCTAGTCCCCTCTTTCTTTCCTACGACTGTATGCGGTTCAGCATATCGATTCCCTCCGCCAGAAAATCACGGCCAAAGGGCATCTCCATATTGGGGCCCTTGACCATCAGATCCTCCACCGCTTTCATGATGTCGCTCTCCCCATCCTCCTGGGCAGCCAGCCGTTCTTCCATTCTGCGCCTGATTTCCATCTCTCTGCGCTTTTCCTCGTCAACCATGCCATTTTCCACCCCAGAGGTTTTGGAGGTTCCAAAGTTATTGCCCGCGTTATCTGCAAAGTCCTCCGCCGCAGACGCTTTTGCCCGGGCCAGGATATCCGGCTCCGTGCTCACCGGGCGGTTGTATTTTCTAGCCAGACGCTCCTTCAGCTCCTGCTGCTTCATCGCATTACCGCTGCGATTAAAGTTCTCCCACTGATCATATCCATTCTGCTTCTTTGCCGAAGCTCCCCCAGTGTAACTTCCGTTCTGATTCCCGGATGAAGCCATCGGCGGCCTCTGCTGTGTTCCAACTGAGGTTTGCTTCTTTTCGCCGGTCTTCTTGCTCTTTTGTGTATTGGCATACACCACTGCGATAATAATGACGATCCATATCAAAAACCCTGCCATATTCTTCCCCCTTTACGCTTTTGCTACATATTTTGCTGTAAATGCCGCAAATAAACCAATCAGCGCTCCTGCCAGCACATCTGTGGGGTAATGCACCCCAAGATACAATCTGCTCAGGCAGATCAGCACTGCCAGCACAAAGGCCGGAATCCCCAGATAGCGCGGTGTTCCTCGCAGCATTACAAAACCAGCCGCAATGGAGCAGGTAGCATGCCCCGAAGGAAAAGAGCTGTCTCTAAGAGGAGCGATCAGTGCCTGCAGTCCCACAATGGCGTCGTAGGGTCTTACACGCACTACCAAATTCTTTAAGATCAGATTCGTCACCAGATATCCGATCAGCAACGCCACTGCCATGGCTGTCCCCGTCTTGCGATAACGCTTAAAACAAAGCAAAATAGCCGCTAGCACAATCCAGATTACGCCGCCATTCGCCAGACTTGTAAGGAATCTCATGACACCAGTCAGCCAGGGAAACCTCAAAAATTCCTGAATAAAAAGGAGTATCTTTCCGTCCAGATCCAACAAAAACTGCAATAACATAGCTTTCTCTCTCTTTCTATAACCCTCTGTTCCTGCATCGGCCACTTTCAGCCGCTGCTCTAAAATTCATTTGTTCCACCTGCGATGGCCAAACTTTTATTTCAGATGCTCCAGAATAAATTCTACATCCTCCTTCTTTCCAATGACCATCAGATGCTCATCTTCCCGGAAAATGTGATCCGCCGGCGGAAGTAGATTCGTCTCACCGTTCTTTCTCGTTCCCAGGATACTCACATGATATTTTACCCGGAAATTCACTTCCTTAATGGATTTGCCAAGCCACTCCTGATGTGTGGGAATCTCATAGATTCCATAATCGCCCATCTCTATGTAATCAAACACATGATTGGCAGTCACACGAACCGCCAGCTTCTCAGCAATATCCCGCTCCGGATAGATGACCTCATCCGCTCCGTTGCGCAAAAGGAACTTCGCCTGCACATTCCTGGTGGCCTTGCTGATGACATATTTGGCGCCCAATTCCTTCAATAGACAGGTAATCTCCAGGCTGCTCTGGAAATTTGTTCCGATACACACCACGCATACATCAAAATTTCCTACACCAAGACTCTTAAGCACATCCTCCTTGGTACAGTCTCCAATCTTAGCACTGGTAGCAATCGGCAATAGATCCTCCAGCTTCTCCTCGTTCTGATCCACGATCATAACATCGTTCCCCAGCCGTACCAGGTTCGTACAGAGATGCTGGCCAAAACGTCCGATTCCAATAATTAATATTGATTTCATTCTTCTCTCCTATCCGATTGTAATCCGCTCCTGAGGCAGCTTTATCGTCGCTTTGTGCTTTTTTTCCATAAAAGAAAGGGCAAAGGACATACTGCCGATTCGGCCACAATACATTAACAATATAATAATAAATCTGGATGCAATCGTCAAATCTCTTGTGATTCCGGTTGTCATTCCTACCGTTCCTATGGCGGACGCAACCTCAAAGATCACATCATCCAATCCCAGCGGCTGTATGGCGCAGATTGCGATCACGCTAATCAATGCCAGCAATAAATTAATGATAAACACCGTGCTGGCCTTCCGCACGGAATCCTCATCCAGACGTCGCCCAAAGATATTCAGTTCCGTCCTGTTCCTCAGATTCGCTACTGCAATCAAAAGCAGCACAACCACCGTTGTGGTCTTGATTCCACCTGCCGTTGAACCAGGGCTTCCCCCAATGAACATAAGAACACTTGTCATCATCTTCGTAGCCTGGGTATAAGCTCCTGTATCTGTGGTGTTAAATCCTGCTGTACGCGGCGTCACAGAGCCAAAAAGAGAGGATAGTATCTGTCCCTTCACGCTCATATCCGCCAGCAGATTATTCCGCTCAAACAGGAAGAATAGCACAGCCCCGCCAAAAATCAATATACCTGTGGTCATCAGTACAATTTTGGAATGCAGATGATATTTTCTAATACGCCATTTGTACACGGAAATATCATCCCAGACGATAAATCCGATTCCCCCAATGACAATCAGCAGCATAACGACTGCATTTACAACAATATCATCATAGTAATATACTAACGAAGAATAAGGTTCATACTTTCCCATCAGATCAAATCCCGCATTGCAGAAGGCAGATACCGCATGGAAGATTCCGTTCCAAATGGCTCCCCTTACGCCCATCCGTGGTAAAAAGCGGAGAAAAAGTATCAGCGCTCCAATTCCCTCAAACATCAGCGTACATGGCACAATCTTCTTCACCAGCCGTACCACTCCACCCAGTTGAAGGGTGTTTACACTTTCCTGAACCAGATTCCGCTCCTTTAATCCGATTTTCCTCTTCAAAAAAATAGAAAAGAATACGCCTATGGTAATAAACCCCAAACCGCCCACCTGAATCAGGGACAATATCACGACCTGTCCGAACATGGTCCAATGCTGATATGTATCCACCACCACCAGCCCCGTCACACAGGTGGCGCTGGTAGCCGTGAATAACGCCTCCTGAAAGCTGGTCACCTCACCGCTTCTGGAGGATATGGGGAGCATTAAAAGCAGGGTACCTGTAACTATGATCAAAAAAAATCCCAGCGCGATGGTCTGCGCCTTGCTCAACCGTTTCAGCATGATTGTTGCCTCGTTTCTTTTGCGTTCTTATCCGTCCATTATACATAAATTTACAGGGAATGTAAAGACGGGCTTCTGTCTTCTATGGCCAAATTTCAGCTAAGGATTCCTGCCAGGTGCCACCCTGAAAAAAGTGGTAAGCCTAACTCAAACACATTCCGCCTTCCTACTTTCCGCATATCTCCATGTAGGATTTCACCACTTCAATCAACTTCTGATAGCTCATAGAGGAAGTGTTGAGGCAGAAATCATAGTTCCTTGTATCGTTCCAGTCGTTGCCCGTGTAATATTTGTAGTAATCGGCACGATATTTATCAATTCGATGAATCTTCTTTAACAGTTCCTTCTCCGGCTCGCCGGAAAGCTGCTGCGCTCTGGTGACGCAATCTGTAAGAGGCGCATAGAAGAACAGACGCAATACATCGTCACGCTCCTTTAAAACGTAGTCCGCGCAGCGGCCAATGATAATGCAGGACTCTTTTTCGGCCAGTTCCTTTATGATCTTCGCCTGCAGGGCAAACAGGTTATCTCTGGATGTAAAATCCGGACTGTCCGGAGGAAGCACATGACCCGTGTAGGGCTTGCTTCCGCTGAACAGAGAAACACTCTTCTTCATCTCATCAGCTTCTCCGAATAACGCCTCGTTGATTCCACTCTCATCGGAGGCCATTCGCACCAGCTCGTGATCGTAGCAGGGAATCCCCAATTCCTTGGCCAGCAGCTTTCCCAGGGTTCTGCCACCGCTTCCGTAGCTTCTCGCAATGGTAATTACAATCTTCTTCATAAAAAACACCTACTCTCCTAAATAAGCTTTTTTTACAGATTCATCGTTCAAAAGAGCTTCTGCCGCTCCGGACAGAACGATATTCCCCGTCTCCAATACATAGGCGCGATTTGCAATAGACAGCGCTTTCTTTGCGTTCTGCTCCACCAGAAGTACGGTGGTCCCGCTGGCGGAGATTTCCTTGATAATGTCGAATATCTCAGCCACAAAGATGGGGGACAGACCCATGGAGGGTTCATCCATCAGTATGATCCTGGGCTTCGACATCAAGGCCCGCCCCATAGCAAGCATCTGCTGCTCGCCTCCGCTTAAGGTTCCGGCCAGCTGGTTCTTACGCTCCTCCAGTCGTGGGAAACGTCGGTACACCATCGCCAGCGTCTCCTGGATCTCAGCCTTATCTTTTCTTGTGTAAGCACCCAGGCGCAGATTATCCAGTACAGAGAGCTGGGCAAATACACGCCGTCCCTCCGGTACATGAGCCATACCCATGGGGACAATCTTGTGCCCTGCAATCTTCGTGATATCCACACCGTCAAAGGTGATACTGCCTCTCTTGGACGGAATCATCCCGGTGATGGTCTGGAGTATGGTGGTCTTTCCCGCTCCGTTGGCGCCGATCAGGGCGATGACTTCCCCCTCGTTTACTTCAAAGGAAATCCCCTTGATGGCCTGGATCATCCCATAAAATACTTCCAAATCCTTTATCTCAAGCATTGCCATGATTCTTTCCTCCTACTCTCCCAGATAAGCCTTGACTACTTCCGAGTCCTTCAATACGGTCGCCGTATCCCCCTGCGCCAGCACTTCACCGAAGTTCAGCACCGTCAATTTCTCACAAATACCGGATACAAGCCTCATATCATGCTCAATCAACAGGATGGTCATATCGAATTCCTTCTGCACAAAGCGAATGGTATCCATCAGCTCCTGGGTCTCGTTGGGATTCCTGCCCGCTGCAGGATCATCCAAAAGCAGCAGCTTGGGATCCGTGGCCAGTGCCCGGGCAATCTCCAGCTTCCGCTGTTTTCCGTAAGGAAGATTGGACGCCAGATAATTGGCCTGACCGTCCAGGTCAAATACCTTTAAAAGCTCCATGGCCTTCTGGTTCATGGCCTTTTCCTTCTTAAAATAACCCGGCAGACGTAAGATTCCTGTCCCGGTAGAATATTTATAATGATTGTGCAGCCCCACCTTCACGTTATCCAGCACGGTCAGATCCTTGAACAGACGGATATTCTGAAAGGTTCTGGCAATGCCGCACTTGTTAATGTCTATGGTTCTTTTTCCTGTAATATTCCTTCCGTCCAGAACGATGGTTCCATCGCTTGGCTTGTAGACGCCGGTCAGCATGTTGAACACCGTCGTCTTACCAGCTCCGTTTGGTCCGATCAGACCGTAGAGCTGTCCCTTTTCGATGCTTACGTTGAATCCGTCCACCGCCCTAAGGCCGCCGAAGGATATGCCCAGATTCTTTACTTCCAATAATGCCATAACCCTTAAGCCTCCTCCGTATTATTTTTCTTCCGGAAAAAGGAGTGGCTCTCCCGCCATACCTTCATCTTCGGACTCCAGTTGAAGATCATCATCGCGATCAGCACGATGGAATAGATCAGCATACGATAATCATTGAATTCCCGAAGCACCTCCGGCAGCAAGGTCAGGACCACTGCCGAGATCACGGAACCTCTGATGTTCCCCATTCCGCCTAAGACCACGAATACCAGGATCATAATGGACTGGTTGTAGCCAAAGTTCTTTGGCAGCGCCGTAAGGGTAGACAGGTTATGTGCATACAGCACGCCTGCCACGCCTGCCAATGCTGCTGAGATGGAAAAAGCCATGATCTTATACTTTGTGATGTTGATTCCCACAGACTCTGCCGCAATCCGGTTATCACGGATTGCCATGATCGCACGGCCGGATCTGGAATGCACAAGATTCAGCACGATCACCAGGGTCACAAGAAGCAGGATCACACCGATGGTAAATGTGGAGTCGTTGGGCGTTCCCGTAATTCCCTGAGCGCCCTTGATGATAACCTTGCCGTCAGCTTCCATTCCCAGAGACATGGTATCCTTTATGGAAAAATGAAAGCCCTTCGAATCTCTTCCCACATAGAGAGCATTGATCACATTTTTGATGATCTCACCAAAAGCAAGGGTCACGATGGCCAGATAATCTCCTCTTAAACGCAATACCGGAATTCCGATCAGAATTCCAAAGATCCCTGCCGTCACAGCCCCCACCAGCAAAGCAAGGAAAAACCGGAGTCCGTCTATGGCAATCACGTCCTTCATGCACACGGAAAAGAAGGAACTGGAGAATGCTCCCACACACATAAATCCTGCATGCCCCAGGCTCAGCTCCCCCAGAATTCCAACCGTCAGGTTCAGGGAGACTGCCAGGATCGCGTACATGCACAGCGGAACAAGAAGCCCCTGCATCAGGCTGGATATGTTCCCGGTTGTAACCAGAATCTGAACAATCACATAGGCAAGGATCACCATGCCGAATGTAATCACGTTACTTTTTGTCGTTTTTGATATTTTCTTCATAATCCCACCTACACTTTCTCACTGATCTTCTTGCCGAGAATACCGGTAGGCTTCACCAGCAGCACAACGATCAGCACCGCAAACACGATGGCATCGGACAACTGAGCGGATATGTAGGCCTTGCTCAGGTTCTCAATGACACCGAGAAGGATTCCTCCGATCATCGCACCCGGAATAGATCCGATGCCGCCGAATACAGCTGCAGTAAATGCCTTGATACCAGGCATAGCCCCGGTGTAGGGAGTCAGGTTCGGGTAAGCAGAGCACAGCAGCGCGCCTGCAATAGCCGCCAATGCAGAGCCAATCGCAAAGGTCAGCGCTATGGTGCCGTTGACATTCACTCCCATCAGCTGCGCTGCCTGTTTGTCCTCTGACACAGCCAGCATAGCACGTCCAGCCTTCGTATATTTTACAAAACAGCTCAAGGCCACCACAATCACGATACATGCCGCTATGGTCACAATGGTCTCACCAGAGATCACAAGCGCACCATCCGCCAATTTCAAAGCCGGAATCTTCACCACAGAGGTAAAAGATTTCGCATTAGCTCCAAAGAGAAGCAACGCCGCATTCTGCAGGAAATAGCTGACTCCGATAGCCGTGATCAGAACCGCCAGAGGCGCTGCCCCGCGCAGCGGCTTATAGGCAATCTTCTCGATCACAACGCCAAGAGCCGTACATACCACCACTGCAATGATAATTCCGACTCCCGACGGCATTCCCATTACACTGACGGCATAGAAGACCACATAACTGCCAATCATAATTACATCACCATGCGCAAAATTCAACATCTTTGCAATTCCATATACCATGGTATAGCCTAACGCGATCATGGCATATACGCTACCAAGGCTGATGCCATTGATCAGATAAGATAAAAATCCCATGTTTCTCCACCCTTCGTCTGTTGATTT
>CABQGZ010000111.1 GCA_902463835.1 uncultured Lachnospiraceae bacterium | reverse complement strand
GTATTACCCCATCTCCACGCTGATGCTGGCGGGGATTCGGGATATTCTCATCATCTCAACGCCGACCGATCTGCCGAACTTCCAGCGTCTGCTGGGAGACGGCAGTCAATTCGGCGTTCATTTTTCGTATAAAGTACAGCCCTCGCCGGACGGTCTGGCGCAGGCGTTTATTCTGGGTGAGGAGTTTATCGGTGATGACCGTGCTGCCATGATCCTGGGCGACAACATTTTCTACGGCGCGGGACTTACCACGCAGCTCCGCAAGGCGGTGGAGCAGGAGGACGGCGCGACGGTGTTCGGCTACTACGTCAACGACCCGGAGCGGTTCGGCGTGGTGGAGCTGGACGACACCGGCAAAGCTATCTCCATTGAGGAAAAGCCCAAAGAACCCAAGAGCAATTATGCAGTCACTGGCCTGTACTTCTACGACAAAAAGGTAGTGGAGCGAGCCAAAGCGTTGAAGCCCTCCGCTCGCGGCGAGTTGGAGATCACCGATTTGAACCGGGTATATCTGGACGAGGGTACGCTGCACGTGGTAACGCTGGGACGAGGCTACGCCTGGCTGGATACTGGAACGATGGATTCTTTGGCGGAGGCTTCTGAATTTGTCAGAGTTGTGGTCGGACGGACAGGCGTGCAGATTGCGGTATTGGAGGAAATTGCTTACCGAAACGGCTGGATAAGCAAAGAACAGTTTTTATTGTCGGCTGATATCTATGGCAAATCTCCTTATGGCCAGCATCTGCGTAATGTGGCAAGGGATAAGATCTATTACGAATGATGGAAAGCAAGACAAAGTACTACGCGTCTCTTAACATTTTGAAAACGGTCGCCGCAGTGCTGACCTTGTTTTTTCACTGCAATATGCATTTAGGTATTCACTTTGGCTTTTTTACGCCATTTATTTCCCAAGGGGCAATTGCGATGGATCTGTTCTTTATGCTGTCGGGGTATGCTCTGTTTGTGGGATATTACGCAAAAGAGTTGGATGCAAAGAGCATACTTACCTTTTACAAGAGGCGTTTGGTTAGCATCTATCCACTTTATGCGTTGGTTATGGTGGCGTTTTGGCTTATTCCGTCATATCGATCTCCACTCAGATCGGTATTGATATCGTTACCGGTGGAGTTAAGTCTAATGCAATCCTGGTTTTCGGGTATGTTTGGCTTTTCTCATAATGGCGGAACGTGGTTTCTGTCCTGCTTGGTATTTTGTTACGCAGTTTTCCCGGGATTGCTGGCTGTGGCAAAACGAGTTTCCCGTGCTATCCGGTACATTCTACTGTTGTTGTGCTGGCTGTTTTGCGCGTTAATACCGCTGATGTCCATATGCTTAGAAATGCCAAATGTGTATTCCAACCCGTTGCTTCGAATGCTTGAATTCTTCGGCGGCATACTACTGGCGGCGGAGTTATGTGATCGCAAAATCTTGGGTCGGCCAACAATGTGGCTGGCAGGTGTTACAATTTGTGGGGCTGGGATAATCGGTGTTGTAACAAAGCTGTACCCGATTGAAATTCTACGAAATGGATACGTAACATACGGCTTTGCAACGTTCCCGCTTTTCTTGCTGCTAATAGCTGCAAGTATTTGTGTAGAGTGCGGGTACGAGCGCCCGCTCCCCTTAGCTCACTGGTGGAAAACCTGCGGTGACCACGCCTATGCGGTATTTATGGCGCAGTTTTTTCTATGGCCACCGATACGAAAGCTCAAAGAGATTTTGCCACAAGCATTTGCTGCCCACGAGAATGGAAAAACACTCCTGCTTACCGTTGTGTTTTGCCTCGTCCTAACGATTATTCTACAAGATTGTTATAACAGCCCTGCACAAAAAAGACTGTTTGCACATTTGTACAAAAAGGAAGGAAAGATATCTTTATGACCATCATCGTTACCGGTGGTGCCGGATTTATCGGCAGCAACTTCATTTTCTATATGCTGGACAAGCATCCCGAGGATCGGATTGTCTGTGTGGACAAGCTGACCTATGCCGGAAACCTGTCTACGCTGGAGAGCGTCATGGACAAGCCCAACTTCCGTTTCGTGAAGGCGGACATCTGTGACCGCAAGGCCATCTACGACTTGTTTGAGGAGGAGCATCCCGACATGGTGGTGAACTTCGCCGCCGAAAGTCATGTGGATCGCTCCATCGAGAACCCGGAGGTCTTCTTGCAGACCAACATTCTGGGTACGCAGGTCATGCTGGACGCCTGTCGGAAATACGGCATTCAGCGTTACCATCAGGTGTCCACCGACGAGGTGTATGGCGACCTGCCGCTGGATCGTCCTGACCTGTTCTTTACCGAGGAGACACCCATCCACACCTCCAGCCCGTACAGTTCTTCCAAGGCAGGCGCGGATCTGCTGGTGCTGGCGTACCACCGCACCTACGGTCTGCCTGTTACGGTGAGCCGTTGCTCCAACAACTACGGTCCGTATCACTTCCCGGAGAAGTTGATCCCTCTGATGATCGCCAACGCCCTGAACGACAAGCCGCTGCCGGTGTACGGCGAGGGGCTGAATGTCCGGGACTGGCTGTATGTGGAGGATCACTGCAAGGCCATCGATCTCATCATCCGCAATGGCCGGGTGGGCGAGGTATACAACATCGGCGGCCACAACGAGATGCGGAACATCGACATCGTGCGGCTGATCTGCCAGAAGCTGGGCAAGCCGGAGAGTTTGATTACCTATGTCACCGACCGCAAGGGACACGATATGCGCTATGCCATTGACCCCACCAAGATTCACAGCGAGCTGGGCTGGCTGCCGGAGACGAAGTTTGCCGATGGCATCGACAAGACCATCGACTGGTATCTGACCCACCGCGACTGGTGGGAGAACATCATCAACGGGGAGTACCAGCACTACTATGAGAGGATGTATGGGAACAGATAAGTCTCCGTCAGTTTCTGTCGCAGTATTGACGTATGGAGAATACAGCGGGCTGGTGTCGACTCTTAAATCGATAGTGGCACAAGACTATCCTGTGGCGGAAATCATCGTGTCCGATGATGGCTCTGGACGAAAGTTTCCCTCAGAGGTCATTAATAGCTACAACGGAATAGTTGCGTTCCAGCAATCTGCTGCAAATGTTGGCACAGTCGCGCACATGAACAGCTTGGCAAGCAGACTGCAAGGTACGTATCTCAAATTCATTGCTACAGGAGATGTATTGAACTCACAAGATGCGTTGACACGGCTTGTCCGATGGGCAGAAAAAGAATGTACGGTTGTAACAACATCGCAAGCGATGGTGTGCAATAGAACGTTGGAGAAGAAGCTGTACCCATTTCCGAGAAAAAAACAACTTGCAAGGTTGGGGGTAACCGCACCGGAGCAGTTTACATACCTTTCTGCGGAGAACTGCATTAGTGCGGCGGGGACTTTATTCCACAAAGATTTCTTTGTAAGATTTGGAGGATTTTCGGAAGAATATCGGCTTTTAGAGGACTGGCCAGCATGGCTGCGGGAAGCGCGTGAGGGGCGGCGCATTGGCATACTGCCGGAAATTACCTGCCTCTATGCAGCAGGAGGAGTTAGCTCTCAAAATGCGGATGCCTTTGCCTCAGAAAAGTTGAGGCAGGATATGCTGCGCTGCTATGAAAGAGAAATCCTGCCGTATGAAGATCGTCTGCCGCAGTCGGTTCTAAAAAAGGTGCGATATAGGTATGCACTGTTGCAGGGGATGCCAGAGGGTGGTTTGATGAGGAAGTATCCATTGCTGCACCTGCGGACGATTGTAAAGCGGAGGATCAAACGATGGCTGGTCAGAAAGTAGTGCAGGATGAACGTCCGTTTCTCTCAGTTCTCGTCCCCTCTTGTTACAGCGACAAAACATTGCCGGAAACGCTTGACAGCATATTGGCGCAGACCTTTCACAGCTGGCAGCTGATCGTGTGCGATGATGGTACAGCCGGTTTTGACCCAGCGGTGTTAGAGCTGCAAATTCGAGAGCAGCTGCCGGAGGGCTGTAGCGTGAGGATTATCAGTCACCCTCAAAATGTGGGGACAGTCCGCAATCTGAATGCTGCCTTGAGAGAAGCGACAGGACAATGGGTGATGCTCTTGGCGGCAGATGATGTGCTTGCGGGAGCAAGGACCTTAGAGAAACTATCCGTAGTTGCTGATAATACGACGAAGCCGTGGATCGTTTCGCGCACAGCGTTGTGCGACGAGGCACTCCATCATACAGGTAAATTCAGTCCGGCAGATATGGAGAGCCTGCGAGAGAAAACCGCTGCGGCCCTAAATGAAAAGCTGTGCATGGGATGCATTCTTCCCTCCACAGGGAATCTATACCGGAGGGCGTTGCTGGAGGAGTTGGGGGGCTTCGATGAAGCGTATCGGTTGGTGGAGGATTGGCCGACCTTTTTGAAGTTGACCCGCGCCGGCATTACACCGGAGTTTTGTGCAGAAGTCTCCGTTCTGCATCGCGGCGGCGGTGTCAGCTGGTCAAGTGCGAATCAGAATCAGATATATCAGCGTGACCTGATCGAAACGATGCGCCGGGAGATTCTTCCTCATTTAGAGAAGCTGCCTGAAAAAGACTGCTTTTCCATCCGGCGTAGGTGCGAGGACAAGGCAGCTATTTATGAACTGCGTTTCGAGCGGCGCGGCTTTTGGCCGCGTCTTAAGTGGTTATTCCAACACGGCGGCGTAATTGTCAGAAAGTTGATAGAGCGAGCATGATGGTAAATTGCAAGATGGTACAAATGCCTGCATTCGCAGGTGAATACGGACAACTCAATGCCATTGAGGGTGGGAAGGACATTCCATTTAATGTACAGCGAGTCTATTACATAACGGGCGTGCCGAAGGGCGTTACCCGAGGGTTTCACTCCCACCGTAAGCTGGAGCAGGTGTTGCTGTGTGTCAACGGCAGCGTCAAGATACGGTTGAAGACGCCGACAGCGGAGGAGATCGTGACGCTGGATGACCCCTCTAAGGGACTGTGTATCGGCCATATGATCTGGCGTGAGATGTACGATTTTACGGAGGGGGCGGTGCTTCTGGTGCTGGCATCACAGCACTATACAGAGGCTGACTATATCCGCGATTATGAGCAGTATCTACAAGAGGCGGAAGAATATTTCAAGAGAGAGGGCATGCAGGAATGAAGATACCGTTCGGAGATTTTACGCCGATGCACAGCGAGATCCGGCAGGAAATGCTGACGACGTTTGAAGATGTCTATGATAAGGGCTGGTTCATTGGCGGTGAGCCGTGCGAACGCTTTGAAGAGCATTTTGCCGCCTATGTGGGTACGCGGCACTGCGTAGCCTGCGGCAATGGACTGGATGGTCTGCATATGATGCTGGTCGCCGCGGGGATCGGCCCCGGTGATGAGGTAATCGTACCGGCACAGACCTATATCGCAACAGCGTTGGCCGTGACCTACGCGGGAGCCACCCCTGTATATGTGGACATTGAGCCGCACTACTACGGACTGGATCCCAACAAACTGGAGGCTGCCATTACCGAAAAGACAAAGGCAATCATGATGGTACACCTGTATGGGCAGGTGGGGTGCTGGGCAGAAGTTGCCGCCATAGCGGAAAAGCATGGACTCATGCTTTTTGAGGATGCCGCTCAGTGTCACGGCGCACTGTATCGCGGCAAGAAGGCAGGCTCATTGGGGCTCGCCTCTGAATTTAGTTTTTATCCCGGTAAGAATCTCGGTGCGCTGGGTGACAGCGGTGCTGTATGTACCAATGATCCTGTTTTGGCGGACAAAATCAGAGCCTACGGAAACTACGGCTCCCGCAAGAAGTATATACACGAGTTCAAGGGTGTCAATTCCCGCATGGACACGATGCAGGCTGCGCTGCTGGATGTGAAGCTGAAGTATTTGGATAAATGGCTGGCAGACCGGGAGCGTATTGCATCCCGCTACTTGGCAGAGATTACCAATCCTGCCGTCAAACTACCGGAGTGCAATCCGGAGGGTACCCATGCGTGGCATATTTTTGCACTGCTGGTGGAGGAACGCGACGCGCTGGCCGCACATTTGGATGAAAAAAGTGTAGGACATCAGTGCCATTATCCGGTGGCAATGCACCTGCATGATGCTTATCGCGACTTGGGCTATCAGAGGGGAGATTTCCCAGTAGCGGAACAGAACGCTGCACAGGAATTGAGTCTGCCCATGTTTTACGGTATGACGGATGAGCAGATCCAGTATGTGATCGATGCGGTGAATGAATTTTGAGGGTACGGGGGGAAAGTGTATGTGTAGCACTATCAGCAAAACGGCGCAGATCGCACCGACAGCTACTATCCTTGACGGTGTGACTATCGGTGAAAATGTTGTGATTGGGGACGGTGTCTGGATAGACCACGGGTGTATCATCCGGGATAACGTGCGGATCGGCAACAATTCCCGCATAGGTGCCCGTTGTATCCTTGGGGAGTATTTGCAAGATTTCTACCGCGAACTTCATAAGGGTGAGCACCCGTTGGTCATTGGAGAAAACTCACTGATCCGCAGCGAAACCATTATATATGGCGATACGACCATCGGTGCAAGTTTTCAGTCAGGACACCGTGTGACGATTCGTGAACACACAAGAATCGGCGACCACGTCAGCGTTGGCACACTTTCCGATATACAGGGATATTGCACATTGGAGGATTATGTGCATATGCACAGTAACGTGCATATTGGTCAGCAGAGCATCGTACATCGTTTTGCGTGGCTATTCCCTTATGTCGTGTTGACAAATGATCCCCAACCACCTTCTATGAAGATGCTGGGTGTGGAGATTGGACCGTTTGCGGTGGTATCTACCGGGACGGTGGTACTGCCGGGCGTACATATTGGCCAAGATGCATTGGTGGGGGCTGCTTCTGTGGTCACGAAGGATGTTCCGAAGGAAATGGTCGTGTTTGGCAATCCTGCGAAGCCGCATGGCAGCGTGCGGGACATCAAAGATAGTGAGGGGCAATCTGCCTATCCGTGGCGTTTTCATTTTGAAAGGGGGATGCCTTGGGAAGGCATTGGATACGAGATGTGGAAGGAACAGAACTAATGCCTCGGTATGAAAATTGGGGGAATTATGAAAGAAGCTAAGCTGTTCAGTTTTGTTATTACTTCATACAACAACTATAAGTATATCCGCGAAGCGGTGGATAGCGTTTTGATGCAGGACTATCCCCGTATCCAGCTGATATTTTCCAACGATGGATCTGCTGACTTCAATGCAGAGGAATTGTCCGACTATGTGGAAGGTCGCAAAGGGCAGAGTATTGTAGACGTGCAGATTTACGCCCACGAGGAAAATCAAGGCACAGTACGCAATGTGGAGTTTTGCCGGAGTAAGGCTGATGGCGAATACATCATGTATATGGCGGCAGACGATGCACTGAACGGTGCAGATGTGCTCAGCCGCTACGTCGCGGAGTTTGACAAGCTGGGCGAAGATGCTCTCGTTCTGTGCTCTAAGGTGGCAATGTGTGGCGAGAGTCTCGGTGATATTGAGGGGTATGAGCCGTCCGCGGAGGGGATCCGCGCTATCCGGGATGGCTCCCCGCAGGAGCTTTTTAGCCGCATGAGCCACACGTGGACGATCCCGACGACGACCTGCTGTTACCGCAGGGAGGTTTATGATGTGGTAGGTGGGTACGATACCGACTATTTCATAATGGAAGATGGGCCGCTGTTTATGAAGCTGGCACGCAACGGACAGCGCATCTACTGGGTCGATGACCTTGTGGCGGCTCGTCATCGCGGCGGTGGCATCAGTCACGGTAATACGCTGAATTTATCCGAAAGCTACCGTAAATACCGCTATGATGAGATCATCTTTTTTGAGAAAGAGGTTCTGCCGTTCCGGGATCAGCTGCTCAAGGAAGACAAAAAACCCATGCAGAGCAAGTGGGAATATATTCAGCGGGCTTACTTTGAGACGTTTGTTATGCCCAATATGAGTACAAGAGAACTGTTTGTATATCAGCTCAAGCACTTCCCGCGGTACATACGGGGGGTATTGCGCAGGACGAAGGAGAAGGCGGTAGGCTGGATCGAGGATACTTATCTGAACAAGAACTTGTTCTTTATTGGGATCGTCTCCGCGGTAGTATATCTATTGCTTCTACTGTTGCCGGTACCTATTTCTGCAGAAACAAAAATGCGTGTTATGAATACCACGGGAGTAATGGCAGTCGCATTTTGCGGCTTTGCGTTGTTCTTACGGGTTATGCGAGTAGTACGGCATCTATGGCTGACCGTCAAATATATTTTCACGGGACGAGGGTAACGGACTGATCTGCCGTGCCCTTTCAAAAGGGCACAGCCTTCTGACATGGGTTCTTTTCGAAAAGAGAGCTTATGCTATTTCACCTATCAGCAACGCAAATTAAGCGTGATCTCACCTCGCAGCACGGATAAGGGAGTCCATATATGTCAACATTTGAAGGAATAAAGCATTTCCTCTACAATATTCGCCATCTGAACTCTATAGCAAGTGAAGTGGAATATCTTCGTAATGAGCTTTCCGCAGCTCTTGCACAACAAGAGCATACAACGCAGGAGCTTGAGAAATGCGAAAAATATCTTGAAAAAGTAATCGAGGAATATCATTCAGCGCGATCCAAGGAAATAGAGAGATACGCAGTATATGAAGCAAGACTGGAGGAAACAAACGGGGCAATAAGCGAGGCAATGACCGGGGCGCTGCGGAGGATGCAGCAGATCACAGCCCGGTTGTCCATTCGGGTAGTCTTTCTGTGTGAAC
>CABQGZ010000110.1 GCA_902463835.1 uncultured Lachnospiraceae bacterium | reverse complement strand
TTAGTGAGCGAGCCACGATAGTGGTTCGCGAGGTTAGTGTCCGCTACGTTTTGGATGGAGCGAGAGCGCGTCTGACAGGGACACGCTCTTGCTTTGGGGCGTCCCCTTCGCCGCAAATGTAATTATCTCTTACTGCGTCAAACCAGCATTTTACTTGGCTTCTATTATCTTTTGGAACATAATATAGTAGCAATTCAATTCAAAATCACTGCACTCTCTCTTGGATTCCGGCAGACAATTTAACAATTTTTCCTTCTTTGTTCCATCTTGTAATTCTTTACGCAACTCCTTCTGTATGCCATTCTCCCGAAAAAAAAGCTGTATTTCCTGTATTGCTTTATCCAACTTTCGTTTTTCCACGAGAAAATCCATGTTATACCGCGTCTCTGCCTCCCATTCACTAAGCATTTCAGAATGGTCATCAATCCAATCTGTTATTACGATATTCGCGCCGTTATTTCTAACCATGGACAATAATTTCGTGATCTTATGTGTATTGGGGACGGTCACACCCACACACTCTAACGCACCTTTTAAAACCTTCTCTACCGCCTGCTGCAAATGATATGCCGCATTATTTAAGATCATTTCATCATCCCAAGGCATCTTCCACAGCGCTTTTGCTGTTTCAAAATCCATTTTCGCACTGCGAAATAATCGCACATCACACATAGTATCACCTCTCAAACAATAATAAACCTGTGTTATCTATCTCGCGATACAACGCTGAATCCGGGGATAAATTTGTTACAATATCTACCTCGCAATCCAGCTCCGGAAAATACTCTAATTTCTTCTCTTTGTCATATTTTTCAATATAAATGTCAATATCACTGTTGCTATTGCATCGAAATTCCAGAGAACTTCCAAAGAGCACCATTCTACTAATATTCGGATCTTTTGGCATACAGTCCATCAGTTTTTCAACTCGCGCCTGCATAAGAGGATGAACTCGATTTGCATTTTGAAAGGTTACACCTTCCTTAACAGGAAAATCCCACATATTTTTCATATTATTCATCAGAATTTGTACTCCTTCTTTAACCGCTCATAAATCTCAAAGGCCACAGGACATATTCCATATCCTTTTTTACATTTTAGCATTGTTGTGCGTATAGCACAAGAAAAAGATTTTCTCTTTTGACACTTACCATTGAAATTTTGTATAATTCATCACAGTCTCATGGAAATTCGGAACATAAGAAAACCCCGGAAACACAATGGTTCCGGGGAATGTCTGTACAAGTACCTGAGCTCGCGCCTTTTATGTGTTCATGCAATTAAACAGCTTGCTGCAAAACAGCAGATTCGAGAGAGCCGTAGCCCAAAGCAAACAATGCAGGTTATCTTTTGGAACATGATGTAGTAGTCTGTGAAGACCTGCTCCTGTCTTTTTGTTTACCGCTCCAACGCTTTTGAACGGGGCGGTTCAGGAGCATCCTCCGTCAGCCCATCGTCCATTAGCGTCTTGTCCTTTTCATCCGGTCACCCCTGCTTTTTGAAGCAGGTCGACACATTTTTCGATACCAAACGGAATATTCCCGCACAGGTAATGATTCCATCCTGTCGTACGATCGCCGCATTCCCATTCGATCCGGTAACAGTGAAGCTCCTCCACCTTACAGGGAATCTGTGCAAGCTCCATGGAACCGGCGGCCGCAAGCTGCATACTTGATCTGCAGACCGGCTGATCCTCTTCCACGTCAAACACCGTGTAATTTACCGCAACATCATACGGATATTCATTGACGCCGAACAGCGCAAGGCTCCCGTCCTTCGGTTCGTCCATCATAAGGCACACCGGCTGCTGACAGCGTTTGATCACATCGTAGGCTAACTTCTTTTCAAAATAGTAGTCCACCACCGCATCCGAGAACTGGGGCCAGCCGTCCAGTAAATTCCACCACAAAATCCCCGTTCTCTGTCCCTTTCGGATACGGAACCGCTCGATAAAGAACTTAAAGGCTTCCGCCTGGGATATCTGGCTGAGCTTCGAAAACTCCTCCAGTGACTGGGCATATCTCCCGAATAACACCTTGATCTGATCTGCCATAAGGGGGATCCGATAGGCGTAAGGCCCCTTGGGGTCAAGGTCATACCCCGTAGCATGCACCAGCCATTCGGGATTATCCTGGGGCGGCCAGAGATAGTCCTCTGAGATGAATTTCTTTACCGATTCCACCGAGGGACAACCGTGATAACCGGTCTCGCTCGCAAAACAGCAAACCGTATCGGTATAAAATTTTCCCTTATAATAATCCCTGGGCCCCCACAGATGGTTCTCTGTAGTTTTGCGAATCTTTTTCTGCGCAACGGCATACTCATCCATATAGGGCGAGCTTGGCAAATACAGACGCATGGGATCATATTTTTTCAGCACCGCCGGTAAAACCTGTCTTGTCAGCACATTTTCATTTGGATTTTTATGAAGCGGAGAAACAGAGATGCTTTCGTCACACTCATTATCTCCTGCCCATAGGATCAACGATGGATGCTGCCTTAGCCGTAGTACCACCTTTTTCGCTTCCCGGTATAGCGCGTCGCAGAATTCCTTATCCTGGGGATAGCTTGCGCAGGCCATGGAAAAATCCTGCCAGACTGCAATCCCGTTCCTGTCGCAGAAATCATAAAACTCGTCCGACTCATATACGTTCCCGCCCCAGCACCTGACCATATTACAGCCGATGTCCTTTGTCATGTCAAGGGCCCTGGGCAGCCTTTCGATATCACGGGAATGAAATGCATCCAGTGGCACCCAGTTCGTTCCCATAGCGAAGAAAGGTTTGCCATTTACATAAAAACAAAATTCACCGCTGCCGTCCGGTTCCATAATGCTGGTCCGGGTCAATGTGACTGTCCGGATCCCCAGGGTTGTCCGATACCTGTCCAGAACAGTATCGCCAAAACGCAATTCTGCCTCCACCTCGTATAGATTGGGTTCTCCCATATACCTCGGCCACCAGAGCTTTGGCTGGTCAATGGAAAATACCATATAGCCTGAGGTATGGCGCAGCTGCTGCACGCTATGAAATTCACTGTCCCCGCAACGCCCCGTAACGCGAAGCTCATACTGCCCAAACAGGGAACGGCAGGCCGTAATATCGTACCATGCCCGAAGCTGCGCCTTCTCGCTGTCGCAGGAAAAGGTCTGTACAAAGAAATTGTCAATACGCTCCTTGGGTAGCTGGTAGAGATACACCGGCTTCCAGATTCCGCCGGACAGGACTCTTGGCATAATATCCCATCCGTACATATGGGGCGCCTTGCGAACTGCCATGGAATCCATGCGGTATGACTGTGAGGGATTGATCCCCACATCATAGCTTCTCGCCTCAACCGACGATGGCTTTATATGTACCATAAGCTCATTGCTGCCAGCGACAAGCCCCCTTGCGGGAAAATCGAACTCCACCAGCATATTATCGGTCGCTCCGATCACAGCTCCGTTCAGATAAATCTCCCCGTAGGTGTCCACGCCCTCGAAACGCAGCCACATATCTTCCGCCGTCTCACATTCAAACTCACAGGCATACCACAAATGATACTCTTCATACTTCTGAAGCTCCAGAACGTTTGTGGAGAAAAACGGATCGTCTATGATCCCGGCCTGATACAGATCAAGCTCAAAATTGCCCGGTACGGACGCATCCACGCATTCCAGACCGCTGTCCATAAGCTGATCGAAGGTGGAGAGGCCCGAAAGCCCCTCCGCTATCACCTTTTCGTGGGGCGCCAGAAACAGCTTCCACTGGTTCTCCAGCTGCGCCATATTAAAATCATGTTTCTTTCTGTTCATCAATTACTGTTCCCTTCTGAATCATCATGTGCTGCGTCATCTTGCTCCGCCTCATAATCCTTTTTCTTTCCGACGATCAAAACTGTGGCAGTAACTGCCAGCGCAATCAAAATGACGGCGGCGCCTATCACAATGATAAGGATGATCATCTCTGTATTACTCTCTTCTGCTTCCCCACCGTTCTTCCCCACATCACCATTGTCATCACCGGGATTCTTGGGCATATCAGGTGTATGATTACCAGAATTATTGGGCGTACTATGATCGCCGTTGCCAGGTATATCTGACGTATTGCTGTTACCATTGCTCGTCGTGCCTGGCGTACTGTTACCGCCATTACCAGGATTATCTTGCGTATTACTATCCCCATTACCAGAATGACCAGGAACAGCAGCACTCTTTTTTATCTGCAGCATAAATGCTCCGTCGTCTGCCACATTGAGTGACAAAATGCCATTGGATACCACGCCTGTAAGCTCCACCCGCTCCTTCGTATCCCGGTTGATCTGCACAATGGTAATCTCTTTGCCGTTGTAGCTGCTGTCAATCTTGAAGTCTACAATAACAGCTCCGCGATAAGCTGATTTTGGAATCAGGTATACATTGTATAAACCGATACTGTCATATCCTTCCTTCAGGGCCTGTGAATAATATTCATGACTGTTGCCCAAAACACGAACCTGGATGGCGGCATCTTCCTTCATAAGACCCGTCACAGCAATTCCGGTATCTGCATCGGTAATGGTACGCTGACTAAATTCACTGGCTTCTCCCTCTGTTCCTTTCACATATAACGTATGCTTTTGTGAAATCGCCTTATCGTTCTCGTCGTTTTTGTTCACGATCACGTAGCGGTAATCTACCGAAACATCATTCTTCGGAATCGTAATCGCTCCGTCAAGTGCCAATACCGCGCTGTCGGAACTGCTGTGAAGGGAAACCTCATAGCCTTCAGGTGCGCCGTCAAGGAATAGCACACTACCTCGATTCTCCACTACGACATCATCCAGCGCCGCGCCAGGGCCTAACTGCTCATACATCTGGATCGCGTCAAGGAATATGTCTCCTGCCGCCTCGGTGGAAAGTGTGAAGGCCAGGCTCTTAAGCTTATACCCCTCCGGAATATCGATTCCCTGGAATATGGTTTCTTTCCATACAGTAGAAACATCTGTTTCCTTATCCAGGATCACCTCTTCGCCGGACGCACTGTATGCCCTGGCTTCCACCTGGACGCTTCCTGTCCCCTTGGTCTGAAAAGAAAGGGTGTAGTAGCCGGGACCAAAGCCGAAGGGCGCGTCTATCGTGGCAACCGTCACGCTTCCTGCTCCTGCAAACGCTGCCTTAAGCGCTCTTTCCCCGGAAACAGCGTCCTCCTGTATGGAGATCACAGATTCATCGCTTGCGACCCAGTAAGGAATCTTACTTTCCGCAGGAGGAATATCTTCACCTGAACCACCAGGGTTATAGTCCGCTTTCTTCGAAGTAAACATATCATAATTCGTAATATTCTCTGAGCCCAGCGCTGCACACCACTGCTCGATATCGGCGATCGCACGCTGTGCATTGTTGCCTTTTACATTCAACGCTTCGATCATAGCTTCCACGCTGCTGATGGCGTCGTCCATCTTTTGAACAGCGACGTCATCTACAATGGCGTACTTCGCGTTCGCATCTTCCTGCCGAAAATCGATCTGCCAGCGAATCTCTCCCAGCGAATTTGTAGTCACTTCTTCTGTATACAGCTTCCAAGTTTCGCTCAGATCCTCATACTTTGTACTGTACTCCCGCTCTGCAACCTCTGTGCTCGTCCCATTACTTACTTTAAATACCCTTGACCAGAACCTTATTTTGGCATTGCCCTTCGCCCAATAACTGATAACGTACGTCGTGTCTGGTTCCAGTCTTGTTCTTCCGAGCGGCTTTTCATTTGCTATTAAATTATAATTTGCCGCTAAGGATGTATTATTATTCCCCCCACTGATTTCCAGTTCCACCTTTAGGGAATTATTCCCTCTATGTGGATCATTCGAAAGACTCCACTTGTTATTAGGATGGGCGTACGGCGTCGTCCAGCCTTCTGTCATAACTGCATTTTGATACCCAGCATCCTTCTTCGGCTGCGTCACTTCCGTTGAAGCTTCAAATCCTGCATTTGTAAGTACATTGCCATTCGTCAGATACTGATTCGGAGTGATTTTACGAAGAAAATCATTATATTTTTTTATATTCTCTGAACCCAGCGCTGCACACCACTGCGTAATATCGTCGATCGCACGCTGTGCATTGTCAGCGGTCACATCCAGCTTTTCAATCATCGCTTCCACGCTGCGGATAGCGTCGTCCTTCTTCTGAACGGCAACGTCATCTACCGCTGCATGCCTTTGATCATCCGTATCCTTGGAGAATTCTATCTTCCAATAAACCTCTCCCAGGGAATTTGTCGTTACTTCTGTCGTATACAGCGTCCATTCGTCTGTCAGATCTGTCGTCTTCGTACTTTTATTACTTGTTATAGTCTCCGTACTTACTCCAGCATTTACTTGAAATACTCTTGCCCAAAGTCTAGTCCTGGCATCTCCCTTGGCCCAATAACTGATAAAATATGTAGTATCTGCTTCCAGCCTGGTTCTTCCCAAGGGTTTTGCACCCGTTATAAGGTTATGATCTGCAAATAAATCTGTTACCTTTCCGTCATTTCCAGCTGCGTTCATATCCACCTTCAAAGCATTTGTCCCACTATGGGAATCGGCGGAAAGACTCCATACATTACTTGTCAAACTCCAGGCTGTCGTCCAGCCCGCTGTTATAACTGCATCAGCATAGGACTTTTTATTTGTATTCCTCACTTCCGTTGAAGCTTCAAATCCTGCATTGGTAAGTACATTGTTCACAGTTGTGTATATGTAATCTCTATCCCCTCCTTCCGGAACCCCCGGTTTGCTCATTGGCTCTCTCTTTACATATTTATCAAGCTCAAAATCGCCGTTATCTATTCCGGGACATCTGGAAAATAAAAATCCATCCATAAACATCATCCCGGATAAAGAACTCTCACCAAACACTTCCAGGTTGATGCTTCCGGTCTCGTCCACAAGAAGATTATCTACCGTCAACTGACTCCAGTCAGAAGTCAAAAGGAAGCTTTTTTCTGTAACCTGATCTACTCCTGCATCTTTGAAGCGGACTCCCACAGTTCCAACGGTACCCTTTGCATAAAAAGACAACGCATACACACCTGGCAAAAGACCGGAAACAATGCCCTTATCATCACAGCCGGATGGAAGAAGTATAAAACTGCCACCGTCAGCATAAGAAAAATTTACCTTCAGGGATCTGCTTCCCTCATAAGCATCATCACACAGTGAAAATTGCACACCTTCCACTGACTTAGACAGCCACCCCTCCAGCAAAGGAGAAGACGTGTCGGTGGTGGACGGCTCAGATAATTCTCCGTCCACCTCAAAGCCACCGTTATACAGAAGATTTCCGGAACCTTTTACGAAAGGATCTGGTGTCCGACTGTCTGCTGCAAAAACGCTTACCATACTACTTATACTAAGACTGACTACCAGAGACAGTGCTATCATTTTTTCTATTATTTTTTTCACAATAACCCTTCCCTCCTGTTATTATGGTAGTAACCAATCTCCAAATTCCCCGCGATCACTCGAATCTTCCTTTTCATTATCAAACAGTCCACCTCCCGATGACGTTATAATATCCTCCTTGGACAGCCGCAATATCTCCATAGATGCTTCTTCATATTTCATGTCCGTTTCCCTCCTACTGTCCATTGGCCTTTTGGGCTGCAATACCCTGATTCACCGTCTTTGTCACTGCTTGCCCGTATACCCTTGTTCCATCTAATGTCTCCAGATACGGCGTCACCGCAATCGATACATCAAAGGAATCCTTCGGTATATTCGTGATGGTATATGCCTTAAAATACTGGGAATTCTTGTAAAAACAATTCGGTTCGATTATCTCCTGCTGTCCGTTAATGTAGGTGTCACTTAGCTGCCTGTATACCTTGCTGTTTGCGGTATCCCTCTCCTTGCTATTGATCGTAATTATAAATCCGATCTTGTTATATGCCAGATTATCAACCGTGGTAAGGAAACGCATGTGTGCTTTCTCAGACGTCTCTCCTACCGCCCCATTCAACTGGGCTTTCACATCCAGCATCCTCGCATCCACAAACCTTGCATATACCAAAGCATCTTCTCCCAACTCTGTATCAGCCTTTAGAACATATTTTTTCATATTCTCCTCTGATACCACGTCTTCATTGATAAACCAGCCGGTAAATACATATCCGTCCTTTGTTGGCGCTTCTTTCTTCCCCTTTAGATTCGTATACTTCCCCTTGGTATAAGTCGCTATCAAAGGATCCTTCTGCTCATCCGCTGAAGTCTTTCTGAGGAAAACATCATAATTCGTAATCTTATCCGTACCGATTGCTTCACACCACTGCGCAATATCATCGATTGCGCGCTCTGCACCATCTGCTGTCACATCAAGTCCTTCAATCATCGCTTCCACGCTACGGATGGCATCTGCCTTCTTTTGAACGGCAACATCATCTACGATTGCGTACTTCACGTTCGCATCTTCCTGCCGAAAGTCTATCTGCCAGCGAATCTCTCCCAACGAATTTGTAGTCACTTCTGCCGTATACAGCTTCCATATTTCGCTCAGATCCTCATACTTCGTAATGTACTCCCGCTCTGTATCACTTGTGCTCGTTCCATTATTTACCTTAAATACCCTTGACCAGAATCTTATCTTGGCATTGCCCTTCGCCCAATAACTGATAACGTATGTCGTGTCTGGTTCCAGTCTTGTTCTTCCGAGCGGCTTTTCCCCTGCTAAATTATAATTTGCCACTAAGGATGTATTATTATTCCCCGTACTGACTTCCAGTTCCAATTTCAGGGAATTATTCCCTCTATGTGGATCATTGGAAAGACTCCACTTGTTATTAGGACTGGCGTACGCTGTCGTCCAGCCTTCTGTCATAACTGCATTTTCATAGCTAGTATCCTTCCTCGGCTGCGTCACTTCCGTTGAAGCTTCAAATCCTGCATTCTTAAGTACATTGCCATTTGTCAGATACTGATTCGGAGTGATTTTA
>CABQGZ010000109.1 GCA_902463835.1 uncultured Lachnospiraceae bacterium | reverse complement strand
ATTTTAGAGGCGGCGGAGATAGATGGCGCAGGCGCGGTGAAAAGGTTTTTTAAGATAACGCTGCCTCTGGTATCACCCACCACATTCTATCTGTTTACCACCGGATTGATCTCGGGGTTGCAGACCTTTGTGCTGTTCCAGACGATCGGAGGAAGTCTCGGAAATATTTTTGGCGGCCCCTGGGGACCGGATAACTCAGCTGTTGTGATCGTATATTATTTATATATCTGTTCCTTTACATGGCTGTTCAGCTTTGGTATAGGATATGGCAGCGCCATGGCATGGGTTTTGGCAATTGCGATCATAATCCTGACAGCGATCAACTTCAAACTACAGAAAAAGTGGGTATATTATGGCGACTAAAGTAAATACACGAAGAATAAAGAAAAGAACAAAGAGCACTGCCGTTAATCTTATGGTAGCTGTTTTTGCGCTGATCGTAGCGTTCCCCTTATATGTTATGTTTATTACTTCGGTAAAACCATTTGGTGAGGCCATGTATTTTTCCTGGTGGCCTTCCAAGTTTAACCTGGATGCATATAAGTTTATATTGATTCCAAATGAAACGACCATAGAGTTGGACTTATCGCTGCTCCGTTCCTTTCGGAATACGTTGATAACCACGATTCCGGGAGTGACGGTAGGCGTATTTGTCTCAGCATCCTCCGCGTATGTATTTGCAAAACGGAATTTTACCGGAAAGAAGGTATTATTTGGTCTGATGCTCTCCGCGTTGATGCTGCCGGGAGCAGTGCAAATGGTGTCTATGTATCTGATCTACGCCAAAATAGGATGGGTCAATACCTTGCTTCCGCTGATGATCCCGCCGATGTTTGGAAATGTAGGCCTGCTGTTTGCGTTTCGTCAATATATGTACTCCGTTCCAAATGAGCTGCTAGAGACAGCGCACCTGGATGGCGCGGGGGAGTATAGGATCTTACTCAGTGTGGTATTGCCCCTTGCCAAGCCGGTGTTAATGGCGCATTGGCTGCTGCAGTTTATGAATGGATACAATCAGTACACAGAGCCGTTGCTCTATATCTTCGATGCGAAGATGGAGACACTGCAGTTGACCTTGTCCCGGTATTCGCAGACAATTGGTATTAGCAATATGCCGGTAACGATGGCCGCCGCGGCAATTTCGATGATACCTTTGATCATTCTGTATGCCTGCACGCAGAAATTCTTTGAAAAAGGTGTTATGTCAGGCGCGCTAAAAGGGTAGTGAGATGAGAAAGGGATTACGGGTGAAGAAATGAAAGAAAAGGGAAGCAAAAGCAAGATTTTATTAACCGTTGTTCTTCTGATAACCTGCATGGTGCCCATCAGAGCGGAGGCTTCCGGTATCACGTGCACAGGAGGTTCGCAGCAACATGATTTTGGAGCCTACACAGTAGAAAAAACGGTGACAGAGGACGGTGAAAAAAAGCTGCTTCGGCGTGTCTGCTCCAGATGCGGCCATGTGGAGACAGCACAATTTGAGCATCCGCAGACAAGTGGAGAGCATACGCATGTATATGATATGGAAGTGGAAGATGAGGAATATCTTGCAGTCAGCGGAGACTGCAGGACAAAGACGACCTATTATAAGTCCTGTCTATGCGGGGAATGCGGCAATGCGGAAACCTTTGAAGGTTCTGTCGCGGATCATGTGTTTGGAGATTATATTGTCATAAAAGAAGCGACTGCGACGGAAAAAGGGAAAAAACAGAGAACCTGCTCTGTCTGCCAGTATGTAGAAACAGCGGAATTGGATGCGACGGATCCGGATGCTGTGGGAACAGCAGAAACAGATGTAAAAAAAGATACGCAAGGCAAGGCGGAGCGCATACGGACGATTTTGCTGGTTCTGTCCGGCGCGGGATTTGTGATCATGGCAGGTGTGATCGTTTTGCGGACGGTCAGAAGCAAGAAAAGTAAGTCATGAGCAGTTATAAATTGAGAGAATAGAAAAGGGGAGATTTTTAGATGCGTAATTATGATGTGGCCGCATATGTATGGCCGGCATATACCGGGGATGAGAAAAGGAGCAGGATGTTCTGGCCGGAAGGGATGGGAGAATGGCAGTCGGTGAAAAATTCCGTGAAGAAATTTCCAGAACACAACTGGCCCAGAAAGCCCCGGTGGGGATACGTCAATGAGGCGGATCCCTATGTGATGGAAATGGAGATTGAGGCCGCAGTGGATCACGGAGTCAATGTATTTATCTATGACTGGTACTGGTATGATGGGAGACCCTTTCTGGAGAACTGCCTCAACGACGGTTTTCTGAAGGCAAAGAACAGAGATAAGATGAGATTCTATCTGATGTGGGCGAACCATGACGCGAACCATACCTGGGATACCCGCCTGTCCGGGGAAGTGGAGGATACCGTGATCTGGAAGGGGTCTGTGGACCGTGAGGAATTTGAGCGTGTCTGCCATCGGGTAATTGAGCGGTACTTTTCAGAGCCCAATTATTATCGTATTGATGGGGAGCCGGTCTTTCAGATGTATGACTTTCATAACCTGGTGAAAGGCTTAGGCGGCGTCAAAGAGACGGCGGAGGCGATAGAATGGTTCCGCCAGGAGACTGTCAGGGCAGGGTTTCCGGGACTGCACCTGCAGCTTACGGTGATGGGAAACGCCGCGAATCTTTCCGGTGTGGATGGAGGTAATGGCTCTTCCGATGACGGGAAGCAGCTGGGCTTTTCCAGCATCAGTCACTATCAGTTCGTCCATTTTACAGATATCGACCGGGAGTATGGAGAGATCCTTGCAGATGTGGAGAAAGAGTGGAAGGAGCTGGAGAAGCATTGGAATATTCCGTATTTCCCCCATATCTCCATCGGCTGGGATAACAACCCAAGATTTACCGGTATGCGGGAGGGGATCGTGAAAAACAATACGCCGGAAATGGTGAAGAAGGGCTTAAGAATGGCGAAGAAATACGCGGACGCCCATCCGGCGCAGGTTCCCCTTATCACCGTTAACAGCTGGAATGAATGGACGGAGAGCAGTTACCTGGAACCGGATGATCTGTACGGCTATGGATATCTTGAGGCTGTCAGGGATGTGTTTGGATGAAGAGATAAGATATCGAAAAAGGAGGATGAATATGAGATTGAAAATACGATGGAAATGCCTGGCGATGGCGCTTGTTATAGCTGCAGCATTTTCATTATCCGCCTGTGGACAAGAGAAGGTCATAGAGAAAAATGCAAAAGAAATCCCCTGGAGTACAGGAGTGAACGCAGAACATGATTATGATAACTCCTTGTTTTACAGCAATGATTTTGAAGCTATTCCAAGTGCGGCGGATCCGTTTATCCTGTATGATGACGGTTGGGCCTATTTGTATTTTACAGAGACGGGCGGCGGAATCTTAGAGG
This sequence comes from uncultured Lachnospiraceae bacterium, assembly GCA_902463835.1. Lineage (GTDB taxonomy): Bacteria > Bacillota > Clostridia > Lachnospirales > Lachnospiraceae > 14-2. The sequence continues at coordinate 5,565 of CABQGZ010000109.1, read as the reverse complement.
CATACCGCAGTCAGAATCTTGCCAATTGGGAATATCTGGGCGTGATCTATGAGCGCAATCCGTCATATTGGGGCGTGGGCAGATTCTGGGCTCCGAAGGTTGTGAAAAATCCTGCGGACGGAAAGTACTATATGTATACAAGCTGTTCCGGTACAGGCAAGATCGGTCTGCCGGAGGGAACCTCCTTAAATTCAAATAGTGATCTGTATGCATCGGAGATCAGGGACAGACTGCATCTGACCGTATTGGTAGCCGACAGTCCGGCAGGTCCGTTTACGGAATGGGTAGGGGAAAGGCCGAATGTAAAGAAATATTATCATGGCGAGGAGATCGGAACAGGAGACACGGTCACCTATACAAGCGGGCCTATTTTTGACTTTGCCAACGCGCCGGCGGGCTGGGAGACAAACAAGGAACATTTTGCAAACAATGGAACCAATATCTTCGCGCAGCTGGATCCATATCCCTTCTTTGATGAGGATGGAACCTTTTATCTATATTTTACCCGTTCCAGAGACATCAATGACGCGCTGCACAAGCAGGGAACCTGGGGCGTTAAAATGATCGATATGGTAACGCCGGATTATACCACATTGACCAGGCTGATAGAGCCAGGATATATGACAATCGGCGGAGAGCAAAGTCCGTCGTCCATCGATAACGATACGGTCAATGAGGGATGCTTTATGCAGCGTCATACGACGGTAAAACCGGATGGAACGGAAGTCAGCAAGTATTATCTGACCTATTCCCGCAGTGGCGCCGGAGATCCGTATTACGCCTGCTGCCTGGCCGTAGCCGATGCCCCTCTGGGATATCCGAAAGGCTCGAAAGAAGCGGAAAACGGCGGTTTTGTAAAGGTTCCGCCGGAATACGGGAATCCGATTCAGGTCATTAACGGTAATTATGACATGTTTGAAGCAACCGGAAACGGGATGTACTTTACCATGGGCGACGAGCAGTTTATCGTCAGCCTGGCAACTGTATCGAACCGTACGACGCCGAATGTGACGAGCCGAAATTTTGTGATCGACCGTGTGGTGTGGGAGTATAACGAAGAGTTGGGGTGGGACATCCCGCATTCCAACGGGCCGACACAGGCAAGCCTGCAGCCTGCTCCGGCTGTGTTCAGCGGCTATAAGGACATTGCAGGTGAAGCGACTGTAACAGCGGAGAATATTTGTGACGGCTCCCAAAAGGACGACCTGGTAAACGGATATGTAACGATACATGCCCGTGACGCCTCGAAAGAGGTTTACTTCCAGAAAGAAGGCGCGCGTATCACGCTGGAGTTTGACAGTCCGCGGAATATCCGGGCGGTCATGGTCTATAATTCACACGATATGAATTACGCGTTCTCTAAGATTGATGCGATCGTTTTTGAAAACAAAGGGAAGAAGCAGGTCATTCGTGACATTGCGTTTCCGCAGGAATATCTGACAGCGGAAGCAGAGGTTGGCGCATTGCGACCGGGCGGCGCGGCTGTAGCTGAATTTGAAGAAATACAGGCGGAGAAGATCACGATCACGATTACCGGAAAGTTTATAGAATTTGAGGATTTCCTGGAAGACTATTTAAAGATCGCGATCTCAAATATAAGAGTGTTAGGGGAGTAAGGAGGATGAATGGGATGAAAAAACATATTATTCTTAAAATGGCGTCTGTGATCCTCTTTTCTGCGCTCCTGCCAGGTCTTGCGGCCTGCGATTCTAAAAATGTCGTACGTTATGATGATACGGCATTTGAGGGCTCCGGTGTAGTAGGAATTCCGGATCTGTTAGACGCGGTCGGATACAACGCGAAGGGAACAGAGTATGATGAAGATGGCAGTGTTGCTTTCGACAAAACGGTATATCGGCCGTTGCGGCATTCACGTACCGACAGTGGCTTTCGGGCGGCTATTACACTGGAACGAAAAGATGGTGCGTTTGATATCATGACTTCCTCCTGGAATACGGGAGGGCTGTCCATCCAGATGGAGAGCAGGGCACGTTACCGCATTTTTGTTGTAGGATCAGACAGTGAGAGCAGTTATCTGATCGTATCAGGCCGTCAAAAGCAGTCTTCCGGAAATAATTATGATTATTTTGAACGGCGGTATCCTGTACCGCTCAAGAACTATTGTACGGGAGCTCCTCTGGAACTGGAGGTAGTTTACTATAACAACGCGTATTATATCACCATGCAGGGGGAAGCGCAGCGCGTGTTCAAAAAAATCGACCGTGATACGGCATTTGTCGAGACGCCGAGATTTTCCTCTAAGATGGATGAATTTTTTGAAAACGGGGAACGTGTGCTTGGGCTGGAAGCCCTGGATGTGCCGATCCGATTTTCCAACGTCGCTTTTTCCTTAGGGGACGAGACGGCAAAAGCTTCCGTTATAGAGGAAACGCATGAAGTTGTCATTCAGAACAAAAATGAAGATCTGGGAAGTGTGGCGGCAGCCGGCACGGAATTTCCAAAAGGAGAGCCGGTGGTCATAAAGATAGCGCCGAAGGAAGGCTGTTATCTGGAAACGTTCACGGTGAACGGTCTGGACTGCAAAGGCGCGATCGAGTTGAACGAGGAAGGAGCGTATCAATATACCGTTATCGGTATCCAGTCAGATCAGTCTGTGAACGCAGTGTTTGCGTCAGGACAGGAAAAGAAATATCCGGTAACCGGAAGCTTTGCCTATACATCCGGTGAATACGATCAGGAAAAAAATTCCTGTAAAAACGAAGGCGACGTAGTCAGCGTACAGGCCGGGATGTACAAGGGAACGGTACAGCCGGACGGCAGGTTCGAGATCGAACTGCCGGAAGGCGTATTCAAGCTTCAATTGCGCAGTGAGAAATTCCCTGCCGCAACGACACAGGTAGTTGTGACAGACAGTCCGGTTGAGGTTGGTGAGATTCAGTTTAAGAGACTGAATTTTACGACCAATGTCTCTTATAATGCCGATGACACATTGACCCTGAGCGCAAATCAATCCACGTATCTGTTTGACGAAAAAGCGTTTGAAGGGAGCTGGGTTGTCCATTACACCGTCCAGGGGGCGGCAGGCGGTTGGTTTAATACCGGAGGTCTTTACGTCCGCAACAGCGACGGCTCTTTTGACTATATGTTTATCTATTCGCAAAACGGAAGAGCCGAGGTGGTTATGATAGAGTCCGACCAAAGGACAGATAACGGTCCGGTATATAAAACGACCCATGAGTATGCAAACTGCCGGGTACCCATCGATGTAACGATCGCGTATTATCGGGGCGCATACCATATTCTGTTGGATGACGCATATGCGTGTGCGATCGATGCTTCAACCGCATTATTTACCCAGCAGGGTACGCTTACGGAAGAATTTTTTGAAGAGAAACCCCGTGTGCTTGGGATAAGAAATTATGACAGCGCGGCGACCTTCAGCAATATCAGCTATGAAACAGGCGATGACGCAGCCTGGAGGGTGATCCAGGCGGAGGAAGTAAATGTTAAGGCTGCAGCCGGCAATGGAGGAAGTATCTCTTTATCATCGAATGGAAAGGAATTGCCGCAGGACAGTGTGCAGAGTCTTGGAACGAATGTCAGCTGCGATATCGTGTCAGAAGAAGGCAGTTATGTAGATACCTTCAAGATAAATGGGCAGGATTCCCAATATCTGTTGACCGGACCGTTCAAAAAGGATGGAAAAAATGTATATCAATGTGACTTAAAAGCGGCAAAGGGCGGGTTGCATATCGAAGCAGTGTTCACGAAAGCTGCTCCGGCGTTATATACAGTCAGCGGCGCCTATTCCTATGCGGAAGGTCTTGCGCAGGGAGAGATCCACGTCTCATCCGGCAGCTATACAGGAGCAGCACAAAAAGGGAAATTCAGGATTGCGCTGCCAAAGGGGACGCATATTATCACGTTTGAGGATGCCAATGGAATATACGCGACGAAGAAGGTCGTGGTAGAAGGACGCAGAATATCGAATCTTGAGGTAGTTATGCAGGATATTGATTATCAGGACACAGCGGGCGTCGCGATGACGGAGGACGGGTTTAGCGTATCGCCAAGGGGAGGTTTCAATTACGCATACCTTCCGGACGATATAACTGCGGCGGGAGCATTTGCAGCGACCTATACGGTGACAGGTCAGAAAAGCGGATGGTTCGATGGCGGCGGGCTGTTCTTTCAGAAAAACGGTATTCGTTATACCGTTTACGTAAAATCCATGGGTGGAAAAGCTGTGATCATGCTTCAGCAGCCGAATGTAGGAAATCCCTACGGTACGGCAAATTATGTTACGGATTACGCGTATCGGGGCAGTGAGGAGGAGCTGAAGGTAACCGTGATATATTACAACGAGACCTTATACATCCGATTGGGCGACGGTAAATACTACACGTTCAAAACGCCTGCGAATATGAGTCAATATGCAGGAGAAATTGACAGTACGTTTTTTGCCTGCGGGTACCGGCAGCTTGGATTTGCAGCCTTGGACAGCAAGGCGACTTTTACAAATGTTGCGTATATTTTAGGCGATGAGAGAGTCAAAGCACTATTTTCAGATGTGATTCATGATTAGGGAAGGGAGATCCTATGAGAAAAAGAAATAATCAGATGATGCGTATGCTTCTTGGCATGATGGCAATACTTTTGGTTCTTCCGGCGACTGCCTGTTCCAGGAAGACATACCGGGATGTAAAAACGCTGTTTGAGGATGAGGAAGGTCTTACCTATACGGAGGACAGCGTAAGCTTTGACAGGAGACGTTCTGCAAAGCTCTTTCGGGATGGCACAGTAGAAGAAGGGGAAGGCTTTGTCGTGTCCTATACGGTGCAGGGAAATGATCCGGAATATTTGTACGCCAACTCCGGCGGGCTGTATGTAGAGCTGGAGGAAGAAATGGAAGAGGAGATAGAAGGGTTCGGCAAGAATTTGTGGCACAATCTCATCATCTTTCATGATCCCTGGGGACAGATGCATGCCAGTGCCTGTATGTGGATCATTGAGAACGGTCCCTACGCGCAAAAGGATGACGGTGCGTTCTACAAGACAGATATGGCCTTTGCAAAAGCCAGCAATCCCATCGATGTGGTGATCGTCTATTATAACGAGGCGTATTATGTATCACTGGATAATTCCTGCAAGGTGAAGCTGACGGCAGATATGGTGCCGGAGCAAGAGGAACGGATGAATACAGAAAAATTCTTCAAAGCAGGAAAAAGAAAGATCGGTCTGCGTTCAGCCGGAACAGGCGCTACCTTTCGCAAGATAAATTACAGTGTCGGCAATGAAGCGGCGCTTGAGGCGCTGAAAGAGATGAAAATGGACGAATAAAAGCTGTGAGGGAGAAAGGAGGAGCGGTAAGATGATATATCAAAGACCAAAAATGGAAATCATAGAATTGGAAAAAGAAGAAGATATTATTTGCAATTCTGGCAATTCTGATTATCATGATTGGAGCAAGCCTGGCGACGATGTCAGCGATGCAGGCGGAGAGTGGTAGAACGATCTTTATAAAGGAGGATACGAAATATGAACGGGAAGAAAGTAAGCTTGGCAAAGAAATTTTTGGCAGTCTGCCTTGCCGCAGGTATGGCA
>CABQGZ010000108.1 GCA_902463835.1 uncultured Lachnospiraceae bacterium | reverse complement strand
GGATGAAATTCGTCCGATCTACAACAATTAAAACTCAAATAAAGCGCAGAGAATGTGCTCTCAACAGGATTGGAGCCTTGTTGGGAGCCGTTCTTTTTATTCAAGGAGAACAAAGCATATGAAGAATCTGCCAGAATTTATTGCGGCGACAGAGGAGTATGCCACCCATGAGCATTCAGTGGCAGCCCCTCTCTTTCGGGGCGTATTTCGAATAGAGGAAAAAGGAAAGGTAAAGGTGTCTATTTGCGGGCTTGGTTTCTATCGGCTCTTTCTCAACGGGACGGAGATCACCCGCGGCAGGCTTGCCTCCTACCCTTCGAACCCTGACCGGATTTACTACTGTGACACATATGGCGTTACGGATCAGATTCAAATGGGAGACAATGTTCTGGGAATCCTGCTTGGAAACGGCATGTTGAATTGTATCGGGGGCGAGATGTGGGATTTTGACAAGGTTTCCTATCGGAGTGCGCCTAAGACATCTTTTCAAGTCTGTGTGGAGGACAGAGTGATTTTTTCCTCGGAACATCGGGTGAAAGTACATCCTTCTCCGATTCTGTATGACGATCTGCGGGAAGGAGAGACTTACGATGCCCGGCAGGAGATTCCGGGCTGGTGCGAAGCTGGTTATGACGACAGCACGTGGGCGGACGCAATTTTGGCCGTGCGGCCAAAGGGCATCTGCGCCGTGAACCAGGCGCCGCCCATTCTGGTGGCGAAGGAACATGATTGTGTCAGGCTTTCCAGGGCAAAGGAGGGATATGTCTATGAGTTCCCGGTCAATACGGCAGGTATTTGCCGGTTGCGTATAAAGGGGGAGCGAGGACAGAAGATCACCATGCAGTATGTGGAGGCCCTTGACGCGTCCGGGAATCCTTTTATGGGAAATCTTGTTTTTGGCTGCACCAGAAGGAGCCAGCAAAATGTGTATATCTGTAAGGGCGGCGATGAGGTTTATGAGCCCAGCTTTACATATCATGGGTTCCGCTATGTCTATATCACCGGAATGACAGAGGAGCAGGCCAGACCGGAGGCTCTTGTCATGCTGGAGCTGCATGGAGATATTACGGAGAAGGCAAAGCTTGAGACGTCCGATGAGATTGTCAACCGGCTCTGCGCTATGATCGGAAACAGCGATCTGAGCAATCTGCTTCATTTTCCTACGGATTGTCCCCAGAGGGAGAAGAACGGCTGGGCGGGGGACCTGGCGGGTTCTGCCAATCAGATGGCTCTGCGTTATGACGTGTATGGCATTTTACGGGAATGGCTGCGGAACTATCGGGTGGCCCAGCGGGAGGATGGAGCGCTGCCCGGATATGTGCCCACGGGTGATTGCGGCTATGAAGTATGGACCGGTCCGTCCTGGAGTATGGCATTGTATCTGACGGTGTATTATTTGTATCGTTATCACGGCGGGAAAGAGATCATAGAAGAAAATGCCGAGGCTATGGAGCGCTATCTTGCTTATGTGATGGAGCAGAAGAACGAGGATGGATTGATTGCTTTTGGCCTGGGAGACTGGTGTCAGACCACGGTGGATTATGCGGACAGACATACCACGCCGAATGAGATTACGGATACCCTTGCCGCTGTCTGTATGACAGAGCTTGTGGACTTTTTGTTGCGACAGACAGGCTGGAATTCTTCTGTGGATTATAAGAAGATGAATCGGGAGCTCCGTGATTGTTTTCGGAGAAAGTGGATTGCAAAAGACGGGTATTCTTGTGGCTGTGATTCGCAGACCGCACAAGCTATGTGTCTTTATTACCATATCTTCTCATCGGAAAAGGAGGAGGCAGCCTTCCGGGAATTGGTGGATCGCATTGAACGGGCAAACCGTCTTATGGACGTGGGGATTCTGGGCGGCTATGTGCTGTTTGATGTTCTTTCTGCCCATGGTAGATCGGATCTGGCATATCAGCTGATCGTGCAGGAGCGAGCTCCTTCTTACGGATATTTTGCCCGAAGAGGAGAGACGACCTTGCGTGAAAGCCTGATGGGACACGGAGCATCGAAAGATGCAACCATACTGCAGAATGGAATGACGATCGCTTCGCTGAACCATCATTTCTGGGGATTTGTGTACACCTGGTTTGTGGAACGGCTGGCGGGTGTCACCATCAATGGGGATTGTTCGAATGTGAACAGCGCTCAGATAGAATACCCTTCTGTTCTGTTGGACAAGGTTGAATTTGAATATGCGTTTCCATGTGGAAAGCTGCGGGTTCAATGGACACATACCGGGGCTGGCAGTCAGCTTTCTTTACATGTGCCGAAAGGCGCGGCTGTATCATTGCGGGCAGGAGAAATGGAAGAACGGTTGACAGATGGGGTTTACATAAGAAATGTAGAAAAGGAAAGAATGAATGAACGATAGAGTGAACAAGAAGGAGCCGGAATTTTTGTTTGGCGCGGCTACGGCGGCGACACAGATCGAAGGTGCCTATGAAGCAGATGGAAAAGGAAAGAGTGTTTGGGATTATTATTCGGAGGAGAGGCTGATTCGAAACGGCCATACCTGCTATAACTGTTGTGACAGCTACAATCGGTTGGATGAGGATTTGGCGCTGATTCGGGAACTGGGGGTGAACTCCTATCGGTTTTCCATTAACTGGACGAGGATACAGCCCACCGGGCGCGGACCGGTCAACGAAAAAGGAATTGCTTACTACAACCGTCTTATTGATGGGCTGTTGGAAATGGGAGTCAAGCCCATGGTCACGCTGTTTCATTGGGATCTGCCCCTGCCTCTTTACGAGGAGGGGGGATTTTTGAACCGGAGCATTGTGGAACGGTTTGAAGAATATGGAAGAATTATCGGGGAGTATTTTGGAGACCGGGTAGAGCTGTTTTCGGTATTCAATGAACCTTTGGTGGTGTTGGATTTTCTGTATGTTCATACTCTGGGCAGCAAAGATGTTCCAAGGAGTGATCAGGAGGTGTTTGAGGCAGTTCATAACCTGCTTCTGTGCAACGCGGCGGCAACTTACGCGCTGCGTAAATATGCGGCGAAGCCGGTGCAGATTGGGTTGGTCAATTGTACGCAGTTGAAGGTGCCGGAGACTGTGAACGACGTGGACGCGGCAAGATGCGCTACCTTCGCGGTGGGCGACACGATCCTTGACAATACCGTAACCTTCTGGGATCCGCTTGTCTTTGGAAGATATGATGAACGAATCGTAGACAAATTCGGGATTAATCTGTCCTTTATCCAGCCGGGGGATATGGAGTATATCTGCTGCAGACCTGATTTTATGGGATGTAATGTGTATTGCGGAGAACGGGTGGCGAATATGGACGGAAAGCCTGTGGCTGCGATTCCATCATTAAATGCCAGCTACGGTGATATGGGAGGAGATTTCATCGGAACGGCGGACTGCATGTACTGGGGAATCCGATACATGTATGAGCGGTACAAGCTTCCTATTTATATCACGGAAAACGGTTGTTCTTTGGCTGAGTGGAAGACGAGGGAAGGAACGATAGACGACGAGATGCGCAACGATTATATTCACAGATATTTTTCCTATCTCTGGAAGGCGCGGGAAGAGGGCGTGGATATCTGTGGGTATTATGTATGGTCGTTGATGGATAATTTTGAGTGGTCCAGCGGTTTTACCCGTCGTTTTGGATTGGTTTATGTGGATTTTGAGACTGGTGAGAGAACAAAGAAAAGATCTTTTTACGGATATAAAGAGATGATTCAACAATATGAAAAGATGATTTTGGAACAAAAACAGGAGAAATAGGGTACGGTTTTGATGAGAAGGAGGAACCAGAATGAGAGGAAGAAATCTGGTGGCAGGGATTCTGGCAGGCGTAATGGCATTGTCATTGGCTGTTTCCGACGGGTATGCTGTGGACAGCGAAGCGGCAGGGAGAGCGGGAACAGTGAGTGAAGCGGATATCTGGAGTGCGCCGACAACGGTGAAGGTACTGTCCACGAAGGAGGCAAGTGAGTACGCAGACGTAAGGGAAAGTGAGATTACGATCACAGCAGCGAAAAATGAATATGAGAGCGGGCAGATCATTGTCTCAGCAAAAAATGATCTGTCCTTTACGGTTTCGTTAAGTGATCTGGTGGATGTCAATAATGAAAATAACGTGATCAGTAAAGATAATTTTGCGGTATACACGCAAAAATATATTACGGTTACGGAGAATCGTTATGGAAATGGCGCTCCAACGGGCGATTATCCCGATGCGATCCTTCCCCAGGAGAATGCGGTAGCATATGGGCAGAATAAGGTGAAAAAGGGCATGAACGGCGGTGCATGGCTGGAATTCTATATCCCGGAGGATACGGTGGCCGGTACCTATCGGGGGGAGGCAACCGTTTCTGTCGGTGGGGCAGCGCAGACCATACCGGTTTCAATGAAGGTGTATGATGTCACCATACCAGCGGAATCCTCGCAAAAGAGTCTGTTCCATGTAAATCAGCAGCAGGTGCTTGACCATGAAGGGGACAGCTCCTGGGAGATGATGGAAAAATATTATGACTTCCTGTTGAAGTACCGGTGCTCGCCCACGGATATTACGAATGGCTGTTCCATAAGTCCCACAGAATATGCCGATAAGGCTTATGCGCTGTGCCAGAACGGAATGTCCACAGTGGGGGTGCCCAGCAGTGTAAACCAAGTATTGTTGGATGGATTCTGGGTATTCGAGTATGAATTAGTGGCGGAAGAGATTGTTGCCCTTGCAAGAAAGAGTCTGGAAACAAATTATAATATGGTTGAAAAAGCCGCCTTCTACAATTTTTATATTGACGAGCCCTTTTTCGCGGAATATGCGGATGGTCAGGTGGCTGCCTCTATAAAAGCCTTTGATCTGGCAATTGCGAAAGCAGTTAGCGCATTGGAGCGTGATCCGGAATTTACCGGGGACTTTGCGGAAACGCTTCTGGCCGATATTTACAATATTGCAAATGTTATAACAGATTACAATACAGATGATTATGGCAATTCACATCGTATGCGTGATCCGCTGAAGAATGCGGATGGAAGTCTGTTTACATATGCAGGTACCAGCGCCAGTGTATGCGCGAAACCGGACGCGTACGGGTCGCAGGCAGAGCGTGATACGTACCGGACGGATCGGGAACTTTGGTGGTACAACTGTAACGAACCGAAATATCCGTACCCTACGTATCACATCGACGATACCATGACCGGTACGATTGCCATGGAGTGGATGATGGCGGAATACGATATCGTGGGAAATCTTTATTGGGTGACCAACCTGCATACGAACTTTACCACAGGAGAGAACCTGGAGGATCCCTATGGGACGGCTCAGAGAGGGTCGGGTGCCAACGGCGACGGTGTGCTCTTGTATCCGGGAAAGCCCTATGGTGTGGATGGCCCGGTGGCAAGTATTCGCCTGGATGCTATCCGGGATGGATATGAGGACTATGAGCTGATTCGGATGATAAAAGAGCAGTGTGGGGCTCTTGGAACCGATTGCACAGATATCATAAAGAGCATTCGGGAAAAGATTTATCAGGAATCCTCTGTAATTGGAGGTTCAGCGGAATATGAGACAGCGCGGGGAGAATTGCTGAAGCTGGCGGAACAGCTTTGCTCGCCGGCCAAGAAGGTTTCCGGCTTTGTGGAGGAAGGAGCATGGAGCGGCAGCGAAGGCAGCGTATATCAGGAGAAAATAAACGCGATCTACACGTATGACATTTATACGGACACCTTTAAAAAGACGTCTTATGGGCAAGATGAGCAGGATGTGGCTCTTTTGTATGCGGATGGGAAGTACCAGGATTTTACGATGGAGCTTGATGTGACGTTAAATACGGAGAATGCGGCGGATACATTGGTGTGGTTTGTATTTGGAAAGCAGGATCTGTATAAGAGAACATATACCGCAGTGGCGGAAGAAGACGGTACTACAGTGATACGATTCACCAACGGAGGAAAGGATGATCAGGGATATCATGCCTGCAAGTGGGAGACGGATTGGCATAACTGGAGATGGGGATATACTCATCGAAATTTTGATTTGAGCCAGAAGCATCACGCCCGCTTGACCGTGGCGGATGGGACTTACAGTCTGTGGATGGATGACAATCTTATCATTGATCGGTTCGAGCTGCCGGAGAATTACCGGGCAGGGTATGTGGGAATCGGATACGGACGCGCGGATATTGCTGTGGCAAACATCAGGATCATCAGCGGAGAGGCAAAGACGCCGGAGACAGGGTACCCAAAAGCAGAGGGGAAGGTGTTTGCCGGCTGGTATCGAGATGCCGAATTGCAGGAACCTGTGCGCAGCAGCAATGAGTTAAAGGAAGGCAGTGTATATGAAAAATTTGTGGATGAAAGGACTTTGACAGTCAAATGCCAGCTCAGCGCGGGCACAACAGCATCCAGCACAGGGACAAATCTGCGCCTGCTGACCACGGTAGATTCCCTGTATTATCGATCCGTGGGATTTGATATTGAAGTGAATGGGAGGACACAGTCTGTGACGTCCACAAGTGTGTATCCGACAATTTATGGCTATACGAAGAGCGGAGGGATCCGGTACACGCCTTCAGAAGCCTTTGCATGTGAAGATTCCAAATATTTTATGGCATTTAAGCTGACAGGGATACCGAACAGTGCATTTGCAACACCCATCCGGGTTACGCCAAAGTGGATAACTCTGGATGGAACGGTTGTTACAGGAACTGCGCGGACAATCGTGATCCAGGATATTGTAAGGCAGCATGTGTACATGTGGAATAGCTTTGGCAGTGAAGCGTGTGCGAAGGTGTGGAGCTGGGAAGGTGCACAGAAAACCTGGCTGGAAAATTATGAAGATGCCAACGGAGTAATGAAGGTAGAGCTGAAATATCCGTACACGAACAGCCAAGGGGAACAAGAAGCGCCTACGAAATATGTGGGAGCTACCGGCGGTGTAAACTGGCCGTCAGAAGGTCATAGGGCGGAGGACTACCAGGGAGCTGTTGGACTGGTATTTCGGATTAAAATCGAGGGCAAAGCCTCCAATGCTTTGACGATTCTTGGCGCACAAGGGCAGGAGTTGGGAAAGGTATTCGACAATCAGAGAGCGACAGATGGCTGGAAGGAATTTTTCTGGAGCGTGGATGTGGAAAAAGAATATGAGAATCTGAATAAGATGAGCTGGATCTTCTGGGTGAATGACAATTCCACTATTTATCTGGATGAGATACGAGCAGTCTACCAATGGGAGACCTGGAATGGCTTTGACAGTGCGGATTGTGCGGACGTATGGGGATGGGAGAGCGCACAGAGAACCTGGCTGGAAAGCTATGAGGGCGCCAAAGGTGTGCTGAAGGTGGATATGAAATACCCGTATACGAACAGCCAGGGCGAAGCGGAAGGGAATACGAAATATGTGGGAGCTATCGGTGGTGTGAACTGGCCGTCGGCAGGTCAGATGGCAGATGATTACCATGGAGCTGTCGGTCTGGCATTCCGGGTAAAGATTGAGGGCGATGCATCGAATGCTTTGACCATTCTTGGCGCACAAGGTCAAGTGTTAGGAAAAGTCTTCGATAACCAGAGAGCGACAGACGGCTGGCAGGAATTTGTATGGAAGATAGATGTGAAAGAGGAGTATGAAGATCTGAATAAAATGAGTTGGATCTTCTGGGTGAATGGTAATTCCACCATCTATATTGATGAGATTCGTGCAGTTTATGCAAATGAATAAAAATAAGATTTTGAATAGGAGAGGATATTATGATACCTTTTAGGCAATGGAATCGTCCGCCGGTAACCGCGGATGAAATGAAAGCTGTTTATGAAAAAATAAAGACGCCCAAAAAACTGGGGTCGGTGATAAAGTGGGATAACGCCTATACGGACAGCGCCACGGTCTTTCATAAGGATGGTATGTTTTATATGTATTTTGTTTCCATAGCAAAAGATATAAGTGAATCAGGATATGAAACGCATCTGGCAAAATCCCGGGATCTGGAGCATTGGGAATACATGGGAAAGGTATTGGAGCGGAATGATCTTGACCATTGGGACAGCAGACAGTGTGGCGGCTATGTGGCATTTCTGGATGCCGCCTATGACGGCAGTTGGGAAATGCAAAAGGCAGGCGACAGCTATTATATCGCCTATCTGGCCGGGAACAGCGACGGATATGAGCCGGATCCTCTTTATATGGGAATGGCAAAGACGAAGAATCCAACGGATCCTGCTTCCTTTGAACGGCTGCCAGAGCCGATCCTGCGCCCGGAAGACACAGATGTAAGACCGTATGAAGAGAGAACACTTTATAAGAGCTTTATCTTCAAGGATCCGTTGAATACCACCGGATACCCTTATGTAAATGTATACAATGCCAAGGACAACGAGAATCGGGAGCGTATCTATCTGGCGGTTTCTGAGGATGGAGAGCACTGGGAACGGTACGGAGAACATGCCGCGCTGGATCTTATCAGTGATGATCCGGGGGGGATCATCACCGGAGATCCCCAGATTATTTTGATGGGTGATATCTATGTGATGCTGTTTTTCCGGTTCCAGAACTGGGAACCGGCCTACGACACCTTTGCCTGTTCCCGGGATCTTAAGAACTGGACGGTGTGGGATGGGGAACCGCTGATAAAGAGCGAGTATCCCTACGAAAATGTCCATGCCCACAAGCCATGGTTTATCCGGCATAACGGGAAGAATTATCATTTTTACTGCGCGGTAAATAATCAGGACGAGCGCTTTATTGCGCTTGCCACATCGGAATAAAGAAGAAAATTTGGAGGATTCGAATTGTGAAAATGAAAGCGGCCGATTTTTGGGATCGCATGGAAGAGTTCTGTAAGAAGATAAGCGGGCATGACGACATTTTCTATGGAACCAACAGGGAAGTATTATTGCAGTTTGGAAAAGGAAATGGTGAAGTAAATGAATAGACAGAGAATAAAGCTTCGTCCAACCTCCTGGGAGATTGTGGAAGAGGGCTGGCAGGAAGAGAACAATTTATAT
>CABQGZ010000107.1 GCA_902463835.1 uncultured Lachnospiraceae bacterium | reverse complement strand
AGATTGCATTCTGGATATCCTCGGATGCCTCCTTATAATAAATATCACAGGCCTCCCTGACTAGCTCATCCACATCCGCCTCACAATCCCACAGCAGGTTCGAAAAGACGTATCCCTTTATCACACCATAAGAGGAATTGGGACCTGTGTATGCCATGTTGAGAAACACGCCCTTTGCGCCGCATTCCAGCACGGTTTTTACATTTTTTGCCAAAATGCGAATGTTTGGTATGGGCAAATGATAATGCGCTGCATTCTGGGGATACTCCCAGACAAATACTTTCTTAGCAATGCTGCACCACTTTATCAGTTCTTCCCTGCAGGTAATAGGATTATAAGATTTGTCGAAATTATTCACGTTGAGGTATTCACTGGAGGAATATTCCTTTGTTATCGGCGTCTCAATATTGCAGTACCGCACAATCACATTGTCCTCCATGACCATGTCCTTGGGTGGTTTTCTGGTATGAAGATAAGCGAGGGTATCAATTTTGATATCCTTATCATATTTTTTCACTTCTCTGGCGACCTTATTGATAAAGTCAAACATAGATCCGCCCAAAGTATCATATTTTTCATTCAACGCCATGCACGCTTCACATTCACACCAGTTATATCCGTCATTCTGGCTTATCGTAAATATCTCACATTCCGGATGCTCCTTTTTCTGCTCCAACACCCACGAAACAGCAACGTCCACAAGCTCCTCATTGGAAAAGCAAAGCTGCGAATAAGATTTTTCCCGCTCTCCATTGATCAGCGGATAATATTCCGGATGCTCATCAAAATATTTATTTACCGGAGCAAATTGAGCCACACTATGGGCAAACGGCGTTATCTTATACTTATTATCCATCATGGTAAATTCGCCGTTCAATCCATTTGCCCTTGCCGCCTCTGCGTTTGTATACTCAAAGAGCGCCACATCTCTGTACTCCAGCTTCGGGACGAATCGATATTCAAAGCATTCAATCTCGCACTGCTCCAGTTTCGGAATCCTTATATCGCAGTCCGTGACCCATCGTATGCCGCACACCTGCTTCAGAAATCCATAGACGCCATATAGCGTTCCTCTGTCGTTCCTGCCTGCGATCTGCACCATATTTTCTTTCGCTTTTATCATGTATCCGTCATTATCCAATTGCTCCAATTCACACTGCACAATCACGCCACAGGTGTGAATACCAACAATGATTGTCTGCTCCACAACATCGGGCTCTTCTTTCACCTGGAATTGCGCATCCGACACTTTTTCAAGATATTTTTTTAGTATCTGCGCCGCCTCGCTGACATATTTTACAGCATTTACTTCTGTGATTATTGAAACCTCTGCCCTGCCATTTTTGAATAAAAGCATATCGTTTTCCCTCCCAAGGCCTCTCTATTTGCATCGAAATTGTTTTGCCGCCTCATACAGCGCGCAAATATTCTGGGGAGGAACATCTCCTTCAAATGCCTGGCTTGCACAGAGAATATATCCCCCGTCCTGATACAAGGCTTTTATGATTCTTGTTGTCTCTTCATACACCTCTTCCGGGGTTCCGTGGGGAAGAATGTGCTGGGTGTCCACGCCACCCTGGAAGCAAAGTACATCTCCAAAGTCCTTCTTCAAACCTTCTGGTTCCATTCCCGTTACTTTTTGAATCGGATCTAACGCATCTACTCCACATCGGATTAAATTCGGAATAATCGTGCGAACAGCTCCGCAGGAATGCTGCATATAAAATGCTCCATAGCGATGCGCCTGATCCACAAACATTTTTGTATTCTCCATGAAAAACGCATCCCACATGGATGGGCTGAACAAGGTACTGATCTGGGTTCCATAATCATCACAGCAACACATAATGTCCACCTGTCCATTGGCCGCTTCGTACATTCTTTCATAGATCTCATAGATTGACTTGCAGTATCTATTCAGCATCGCCTTTATCAGTTCCGGTTCCTCACACATATTGATGTAAAACTCTTCTGTATCATACAGATATGTAAATACCTGGTATGGTCCCGGCCACCCAATACGGATTGCTTTCTCTTCATTCTTTTTCACAAATTCGGTCACTGCATTATAATCAAAATAATCCGGATTAATCCAGTCCTCGTATCTTTCCAACTCATCAAGTGTATTGATCTCATCATACGGTGTATTGACCACATGACAATTATACTCTGCACCGTTCCATTTAAAAATGTACTGATAGCCAAAGGGATGTGTATATACCGTTTCACCGTTTCTATTTTGAAACGGCTTGATCTCAGGTCCAATATACGGAGGCAAATCCATAATGCGCGTATCGATCTCAAAATGCCGTAAAATGTCTTCCTGGGAACTAACATTCAGATACTTTTTCAAATTCTCCCAGGCCGCCTCCACACACGTTATCGTTGTCGGTACCCTGTCTGTTTTTTGATGCATCAGTGCCGCTCGTACTCTCTCTTTTGATGTCATGTTTTTCTCCTCTGCCCTTTCTTTTTGTCTCTCCCACCCGTGTATAAGATACTATCTTTACTCTGTATACACAGATATTTGTTCCTTTTGAGTATAAGCGAGCTGACCGTTTTTGTTCTATAACAATATTGACATACACACACTCTTTTGATTTGTTATTCAATACACATCTTTTTCCTTGTCAAATCAGTGAAAAATGCACACACGCCTTATAAATCCCATCCGCATGAATATCATCCGTCACATAATCCGCCGCTTCCTTGGCCTCCGGCGTTCCATTTCCCATAGCGATCCCATGTGCCACGTATTTCAGCATTTCCAGGTCGTTGACACTGTCCCCGAAGGCATACGTATCTTCCCTGGCAATTCCAAGCTTTTCGCAGACTGCCCGGATTCCGGTGGCCTTGCTGCAGCCCTTTGGAACTCCCTCCACCACCTCCGTTGTGTGAACCAGGAAATCATACCAGGGACTCAATTCCTTCCGCACGTTATCGTAATTGTTATGCTTCATCACCGCGCTGAACTTGCTGACTTCCCATTTCCCCTGATTTTCCGAGATACCCAGAAGGTCTTCTCCCACATCCCGCTTTAACCGGTCAAGGAAAGGATCTCCCGCGAAATCCTCATCATTCACATACAGGTGATCTCTCCCTTCCAACACCACCGGTATCCCATATTTCTTTAGAACCTCCAACGTATGTTCCATCAATTCACCGGAGATCGTCTTATATACGATTTCTTCCCCCCGAAAGCTCACACAGGTGCCGCAGCCGGACAGAATGCCGTCAAATCCCAGCGCCAACAGCCTTGGATCCTTGATAAATGCCCTGGTCCGGCCGCTGCAGATAAACGTATAGATTCCATTTTCCTTTAATCTGCGAAGCGCTTCCCTTGTGCTGTCCGGGATCACCATGTCGGCATCCCAGATTGTGCCGTCAATGTCAAAAAATACTGCTTTCATATCCAAAATCCTTTTCGCATGTCTATTTGTTTTTTCTACCAGAATACCCTTTCTGATTTCTTTCGTCAATATTAATGTCAAATTTTACATTTTTTCCAACGAAACCGTGCTTTCTTTTACATTATTCCCAAGAAACATAGATAAACCATACCTATCCCCCAAGAAAAAAGGTATACCTATCTTGCCAACAACATAGCCTCGAGAAAAAGGTATGCCTGTATATCGCCAACAATGTAGCCCCGAGAAAAGGGTATGCCTATATCAGACCCTTGCAAAACGTCGGCACTTAGCAAGCAGGTCATGAAAATGGCCTGCGCGCTTAGTGTCCGCTACGTTTGTGCTCGGAGCGAAAGCGCGTCTGATATAGGCATACCCTTTCCTCGGGGCGGCCCTTTGCTTCCAATATACAGCCATACCCTTTCCTCAGGGCGGCCCTTTGCTTCCAATATTTTTCCCAGGACTACTCCCCAGTAATACCACTGGTCTCCACACTCTGCACGAATTTCCGCTGGATAAACATATACCCAATAAAGATCGGCAGGATGATCAAAATCACCGCGGCCATCACCGTCGCGTCTGTGAATCCCACGTCCGCAGTCATGCTCTGGACTCCTGCCTTGGCATTCTCCACAGCCTCCGACATGGACGGCAGGATCATGGACAGATAAAAATTCTTCTGCTTCTGAATGTACAATCCCGGCTCAAAGAAATCGTTCCAATGCCACACCACGCTGAGCACCGAGCTGATGATCACCGTAGGCTTCGCGATGGGCAGAGCAATGCGGAAGAAGGTCTTGATGGGTCCGCACCCGTCAATGGCGGAAGCCTCCTCCAGCGCCGGCGGCAGCGACAGGAAAAACTGCCGGAAGATGAATACAAACAGCGCCCCGTTCAAACCAAAGCCAAAAAACGTGGGCAGAATAATGGCCAGCTGGCCCGGTATCATCCCCAGCTTCGAATACAGGATATACAGCGGCACAATGATCGTCTGCGTGGGCACCACCATGGAAAGGATCAACAGAAAGAACAGGATATTCTTCCCACGGAATTTATAACGTGCAAATCCGTATCCGATAAAGGAGCAGGACAACACATGCCCAACGCTGCACAGTCCCACGCTGAACAGGGTCCGAAAGAATCTTGGCACATAATTCATACTCTCGAAGGCCAGCTTAAAATTGTCAAAGCATAAACTATTTAAAACCCATTTCACCGACACGTCCAGAAGGTCATCCTGGGATTTCAGCGAATTGATAACCATATGCAGGAACGGATATAAATAGATAAACGCAAAGTCGATCAGCAGGATATACATGATGATCTTAAAGAGAATACCCGCCTTTAACTTTTTCATCAGAGCCTTTAATACAGCCGCCTGCTTTTTTGGTAAGACAAACTTATTTTTTCTTATTTTCTCCATGCTATTTTCCTCTCTCTTCTTCTTTGCTGCTCTCTGATGCAATGCTTCCACACCACTTTGTATGGGAGACATTGCAGGGGATACACGCTAATACCGCTTTGTCACCCGGTTGATGAACGGCCGCATACACAAGGCTACCAGTCCTATCACAATCAGTACAAAAGCAAAGAAGGTCCAGCCCATGGCGCTGGCATACTCAAAATCTCCAAGATCAAAGGCCTGATACATAATCCAGTTGACCAGCGGGCTGTAGTCCCGATAGGAGGCAATGATCGTATAGATGATGTTCAGCAGGATGATGGGCGATATCATCGGAAGTGTAATCTTCCAGAACATCTCCCACTCCGTAGCAGAATCCACCCGGGCGGATTCGTACAGCTCCTGGGGAATCTTCTGAATACCGATCAGAAAAAGCACAATCTGCACGCCGGAACCCCACAGCACCGTTGGGATATATTCCAGCAGCGTACTTAGGAACTTAAATGCCTCCTCCGGAAGATACGTCTGTATGGTGGGCGACAACAGGATCTCTCTTGTCACCTCCATGGAGGATACCGTGATCCCCTGCTTGTTCAGCATGTCCATCACATAGCCGGTTCCCAATAGCACCGGCAGGAAGAAGATGGATCGGAAGAAGCCCTTGCCTCTGATATTCCGGCTGACCATGATGGCCACGATCAGAGAAAATATCACGATGATAGGGGATTCCACCAGTATCTTCCGAAGTCCCCAGACAATACAGGTGACAAAGTGGACGTCCCCGAAGAAAGCTCGCTTATAGTGCTCAAGCCCCACCCAGTCCATCTTATAGGTGGTAAAATTCTGCAGATCCGAAAAGCTCAATCGAAAGGAGAAGATCAGCGGATATGCCAGCAGCAAGATACCGCCGATAATCCAGGGTGCCAGAAATAAGTATCCTGTCATGCTCTGCCTTCTCGCTAAGGTGAAGAACTTTTTTCTCTTTCTTTTTCCAGGTTCTTTTGCCATCCCTCTCACGCTCCTTTCACTACAGAATAATCCATGGCAGGAACCGAAATGCCATCCATTTCCACTGTTTCTTCCGTATAATTGATATAGATACAAGCGCCGTTCTCATAGGTGATCACGGTAAGCCCTCCGATCTCCTCATGTCTTGCAATCTTCTGGTTCCACACCGCTTTCAGCCTGTCATTGAACTCTCCTGCAATCTCCTTTGCCGTATCCTTCCACACAGCATACTCGGAGGAAAAGAGATCGTTCCGCTCAGTTTTGTTCAGTACAATGGGACTGTCATAGGTCAATATAAAATAAGGGATGCTTCCTGTCTCAATCCATTTCAGCTTCTGGTACTGAAGATCATAGGAATGATTTCCTGCGGTGGAGGTGTAATCCACGCTTCCGTGCACCACAATCTGGTAAAATGGAATGGCCTTATCTCCCAGATAGTAATCGGAGTTGGTATAGGGAATCTCGCTCATCAGCGCAGCGTAGGGAAGCACATATTGATTTCCCCCTGTCACTGCCACCTGGGTAAGCTCCTTAGATGCCTTCTCAAGCACTTGCTCATAGGCAGCCTGGGCTGCTCCTCTGCTGGTGGCGCCTGATTTGCTGTGGTCGTAGGTCAGAAGACTTCCCACCGTGTCGAACCGTATGGAGCCATCCTCTGGAAGATTTCTCTTTTTGATTGCGCTGTCATAAAAAGCTTCCAGGACACGTGCCGGATTTAGGAGATATCTTCCCGCATCGTTTACAACGCTGCCAAAACCGGAGCGGATCGTATCTTTCCGGTTATTGAAATCCCCCGTCTTCTCATCCGCATTGACAAAATCCATGTTCAAATACAGCGCAGCGTCCGCCTTCTCACAGGCGGCGAGCAGTTCCTTCCAGCCGCGCTTGCCGCCGAACTTCTTTTCCAGGGACGGACTGGTGGGAAGGGTATCGCACCCGCCGCTGCCCCAGCCCTCCAGGATGACGGAGAGCTTCGACGTGCTCTCACTTAAGTCTGACACGATCTCCGCTGCCTGAGAATACGTGGTAGCTGCGATCAGCTTCTTCCCGAACAGACTGCTCTCGTTGGCTCCCATCACAAAATTCACCACAAGGGGAATGTCACCGGAATTCTCCTTTGCCTTAAGCTTCCCTGCACCCTCCAGATATCCCCGATAGGCCACCGCCATGTCGCTGTAGGTATTGTGCTCCTTGTCCAGAAGGAAGATCTGCACACTTCGGTCGGACACATAGTTGTGGGGAATGATCTGGATATAGTCGCTTCCATTCACCACCGTGGAGTAATAGATCCGATAATTGAAAGTCAGATACGCCCGGTTCAATCCACTGAAACGGAATCCGCCGGGTGCAATATTGAGCACCGTGTCCGCCTCCCCTTCGGTAACCGCTGCCAGCATAGCGCCGTCCCCATGGCTGATGCCATAGACCGGAAGCATCAGGTTGTGATAGCCCTGCTCCTCATTTTCACCAATCTCCTGGATATCCTGCACATCGGTTCCGTAGAAGGGATACGTATACAGTCTTGCATTTGGATCATCGTAGGTCTTATGATAGATCAGGGTTCCGGAGCCGTCCGGCACCAACATATATCCCTCCTCTCCGGCCACAGCCGCGCCGAAGGTGGGCATCATCTGGATGTTCACCAGCATATCGCTGCCCGTCTCCTTCACACTCTCCGCCGGAATCTCATAGTGGAAGCCATCCCCGTTGATTCCCATATGGATGTCAAAGGAGATAGTTCCTGCCGCCACCGACATGGTGAGGACCACTTCCTCCCCGTCATACCTGTGGTTCAATTTGAAATTGCTGGCACTGGCGCCATTGTCGAAGACATTGACCATGGAGATCTTGCCCTCCTTGGAGGCGTAGGTTACCGTCATCAGCTGACTCAGCACATTCCGGTTGGCAAGCTCCGCCGGGTAATACCCCTCGTCCACCGTGTTGGACCAGATCTTCCCGCTGCGCTTATCGGTGATGTAGACATCCGCCCCATCCTCGTCGTAGTCGAACCGGAAGGAATCATTCTCCGCCACTGTATGGAACTGCTTCTCCGATGTCTGACCGATTCCGGCGCCATCTGTCCCGGTTCCCGCTTCCTGGCCGCTGGCTCCTGCCGCGTCCGCTTCCTGCCCGGTGCTCGCGTCATCCGGCTCGGCCTGCGCCGGAAGAACTTCCATCAGCAATACGCCTGCCAGCCCCAGCGCCAGCATTTTTCTATATAAGCTTGTCTTACGTTTCACTTTATTCACCTCCTGATTACAGATACTTCCGCTCAATCTCCTGGAAGATCTCCTGCACCGAGCTCACAAGCTGGATCGTCAGAGACGCCAGAAAGATGAACACGGCCAGGAATATCACCATGAACAGCACACACATCAGCGCAACTCCGATGGCCTTCACCAGCCCATAATCGTTCTGCCGAAGCAGTGCGAAAAACAGCAGCAGAACCACCCATACCAGCGATGCGGACTGGAGGAAATAACAGAAGCCTGCCTCCCCAGCGCCGATCACATGGGACAAGGCCACCCGTATGGGTGTCACCACAATGAAGGGCGCCAGACAGTATGCCGCTGTCACAAAGATCTCCTTGGGCTTACTCTCGCCATCCATGATGGAGGTCATACAGAAGTTGGCAATAACCCACACCGCCAGGGGTATGATCACGTAGGCCATCTCGATCCACAGGTTCACGCCGCTTAACTCCTTCTGGCGGAACTGAAAGCTCACCAGGAAGTTGCTGGCGTACTGCTCCAGTCCAGCCAGAAGAATCAACAGAACCGCCGGCAGTATCTTGATCTGAGTATCCCGCTCCAGCTTGATAATATCGAATGCCTCCAGGGGATGAAACAACATGATGGGAAAAAGCTGGCCTGAACCGATCTTCCCTTTCTCTGCTCTCTTTGCTGCTCTTATGTTCAATCCTCTCATGCTCTCACTCCTTTGGCCCATAATGGTAATCATGAATATATTTTTTCGTCTTTTCCATAATGAAGAAAAGGAACACAACCGCTGCCGTCACGATAGCTACCGCAGCCAGCACCACCTGGAAGAAATATGTCTTGATAAAAGCATACCGGTAATCTTCAAAAGCCTTTCCGTACCGCTGCTGTACCTTGGCCACCTCGAAATACTCCATGGCCTGCTTCGGCTCGTCCAGCTTGTAG
>CABQGZ010000106.1 GCA_902463835.1 uncultured Lachnospiraceae bacterium | reverse complement strand
CTTTTTCAAAGTGGAATTTAGTCTTGCAAAGTGGAAGTCACTTTTTCAACTCACCAGTTTTTTTCTTTTCTTTCCTATATCGTCCCATCCCAGGTGGAGGTAGCCGTATCCTTTGCCTCCTCTTCATCAAACCAATGGGTGGTCACCGCTTTTGTCTCTGTGTAGAAACGATATCCGTCCTTTCCAAGACAGTGAAGATCTCCAATGAAAGAATTCTTATGTCCTGTGAAGGGGAACGCGCCTACGGGAACCGGGATCCCCACGTTGATCCCCACCATTCCTCCGTCGGTGTGGCGGGCAAACTCCCTGGCATAATAACCGTTCTGGGTATAGATCACGGAACCGTTGGCAAATTCATTTTTGTTCATGATCCCAAGCCCTTCCTCGAAGCTTTTCACCCGCTTGATGCAGAGCACCGGCCCGAAGATCTCGCGGCTCCCCACCATCATATCCTCCGTGACATGGTCAAGGATCGTGGGGCCAATGTAAAATCCGTTTTCATACCCCGGCACAGTCACATTCCTGCCGTCCAGCACCAGCTCTGCACCCTCGGCAAGTCCTTTTTCAATCCAGTCCAGCACAAACCTCTTGTGTCCCTCATTGACCACCGGCCCCAGCTTCGAGGTCTTGTCGTAAGCAGGGCCGATCTTCAGCTGCTCTGCCAGCTCTACAATCTTCGCCACCAGCGCGTCGGCAATCTCCTCCTCCACCACAACAACCGGAAGCGCCATGCAGCGCTCGCCGGCACAGCCGAAGGAGGAATTGATGATCCCCGCCGCCGTCCGGTCGATGGGGGCATCCTTCATCACCAACGCATGATTCTTGGCCTCGCACAGCGCCTGTACCCGCTTGCCGTGGGCGGCAGCCTGGGAATAAATGTGAAGTCCCACGGAAGTAGAGCCCACAAAGCTGATTCCCTTGATATCCGGATGACTCAGCAGGATCTCCGCCTCCACCCGGGAACAGGTGACGATATTGATCACACCGTCGGGAAGCCCCGCCTCCTTGTACAGCTTTGCGAAACGCAGCGCTGTCCTGGGGGTGAAGCTGGCCGCCTTGATCACAATGGTATTGCCGCAGGCAATGCACATGGGCGTCATCCATCCCATGGGAATCATGGCCGGAAAATTAAAAGGAACAATCCCTGCAAATACGCCCAGCGGCTCCCGGTAGAGAACAGTATCGTATCCCTTGGAGGCGTCCATAAGACTCTCCCCCATCATCAGGGACGGCGCGGCAATGGCCTGTTCGGTTCCCTCCTTCGCCTTCAAGACATCGCCCTTGGCCTCCTCCCAGGTCTTTCCATTTTCCCGTGCCACCAGTTCGGTAAGCTCATCCATATGAGCCACGATCAGCTCCCGCACCCGGTACAGGATCTGTACGCGCTTTATCACAGGGGTTGCCGACCATGCCGGGAAGGCTGCCTTAGCACTGGCCACCGCCTGCTCCACCTCCTCCTTTGTACAGCACGGCACCAGAGCCGTCACCTCGCCGGTACTTGGATCGTATGCTTTTGTGTATGTCTCCGTTGTTGATTCTATGTATGCTCCATTGATAAATGGTTTTAATCGAACTGCTTCTATCATGTCCTTTTCCTCTCTTCTTTTTCTTGGCCGCTCCTTGTAACGCCGACAGAATCATTTTACATCCTATTTCATTTTATCCTTCCTATATAGATATCTCCGAGATTGCCACCGGCCGGTGCTCCTCCACGGATTTCTTTGCCGCTAGGCCCATCAGTACCGGCTTTAATCCGTCCATAACGCCCAGGGGCGTATCCGTATCCTCCTCGATCGCACGGATAAACTGGCGCATCTCCTCCCGGAAGGAATCCATATAGCGCTCCAGGAAGAAATACAGTGGCTTCTCCCCTGTGATTCCCTGGGCGTTGCTGATCACCGCTGTGGAAGGACTGTCATTTGCCGTTGCCACCATTCCGCCAGAACCGAACACCTCCGCTCTCTGATCGTACCCATAGACAGCCTTTCTGGAATTGTCGATGACGGCGATGGCGCCGTTCTCCATCCGCAGGGTAATCACAGCAGTATCCACGTCGCCTGCTTCCCCGATCCCCGGATCTACCAGAACTGCAGACTGCACATATACCTCCGCGGCGTCACAGCCCGCCAGGAACCGCACCATGTCAAAATCATGGATTGTCATGTCCAAAAACATGCCGCCAGAGACCTTCACATATGCAGGGCTTGGTGGCTCCGGGTCTCTGGACGTAACCTTGATGATATGGGGCGTTCCGATCTTCCCTGATGCCACAGCCTCCCGCACCGCCTTGAAGTTGTGATCGAATCTGCGGTTGAAGCCCACCTGGTATTTTACTTTGGAGTCCTTTAACGACTCCATCACTTCCCTGATCTTATCGATGTCATGATCGATGGGCTTCTCGCAGAACACGTGCTTGCCAGCCTTTATGGCTTCCACAGAGATCCTGGAATGGGTGTCTGTAGAGGAACAGATCAGCACTGCGTCGATCTCTGCATCTGCAAGAATCTCCCTGTAATCCCTGGTTACCCGAATATCCCCCATGCTCCGGATCCACTTTTCTGTCTCCTCATTCATCATGGGATCTGCGATCGTTACAACCTGTGCATTCCGAATGCCGGTACAGATGCTCTCGGTGTGTACTTTTCCGATTCTGCCAGCTCCAATAATTCCTATTTTTACCATTTTGTCTCCTCCTGTCTTCTATCGGACATTTTCCTTCCCGTCTGTTCTATTTTTACTGCCGCTTATTGTCATTGACCGTTCTTCTTCCCGTCCGTTCGATTTTTACTGCCGCGGGTTACAGTCCCGTCTTTTCCCGGATAAAAGCACGCGCCTTCAATGCATATTCCAATGGATTCGCCTTGGCGGGATCCTGCTCCGCCTCCACCAGCATATAGCCCTCATATCCAATGGATAACAATTCTTCAAAAATCTCATCAAAAGCGATACAGCCGTCCCCTGGCACCGTGAAGGTTCCAAGGCGCACTCCCGCAAGGAAGCTCAAGTGCTCCGCCCTTACCTGATCCACCACCTCACTTCGGATATCCTTTAAGTGCACATGTTTGATCCGTTTTCCATGGGTTTTCACCATCTCCAGCGGATCCACACCGCAGTACGCAAAATGTCCCGTGTCATATAAAAGACTCACATACGCCGGATCCGTCTCCGCCATCAGGCGCGCCACCTCATCGGCGTTCTGCACCACAGTTCCCATATGGTGATGGAAGGTCAACGCGATGTCGTACTCCTCCAGAGCTATTTTTCCAAGCCGGTTCAATCCATCCGACAAAAGCTTCCACTCTTCCTGGTTCATCACATATTTCTTCTCGAATACCGGTGTATCTTCCATTCCCTGGATACTGTAACTCTGCTCGGATACCCCTACGATCTTTGCCCCCAGTTCGTGGAGGAACGATACATGTTCCCGGAATGCCCGCTCTGTCTCCCCAAAAGGCCTTGAGATCAGAAATGTAGAAAACCATGCATTGCAGATCTCCATTCCCCGAAGCTCCAGCGCCTTCTTCAATGCTTCTGTATCCCTCGGATATTTATTCCCGATCTCAGATCCGGTAAATCCGGCCAGTGCCATCTCGCTGACACACTGTTCAAAGGTATTCTCCTTCCCCAGATCCGGCAGATCGTCGTTTGTCCAGGCTATGGGTGCGATCCCAAGCTTTACCTTCTTTTTATCTAATGTCATTCTCCTCTTGCCTCCTTCTTATTTTCTGAGACTTACCTTTCACTTCTGCTGCCTTCTTTTCCCTCAGATTATCTGCAACTCTTCAGAATTCTTTAACTTAGATTCTTATCTTCAATTCTTCAAAACTTCGCCTCGTGCATCCACAGATATCGCGCATCTTCGTTTCGATCCGTCTGCAGCCACCGTTTTCCTTCCAGATGACGGATCATCCAACAGGTATACATCACAAATCCCGGAGCTGTCGCCTGAGGATGGGTCAGTCCGCCTGAAATGGCGGCAAAGCTCCCATCCGTGCTCCGAAAGACCTGATCTCCCACAAAGCTGGCGCCGAAGCCCTCCGGCCGGTCAAAGAGAAAATAATAGACCTCCGGCTGGGGATGACTGTGAGGCAGATAGCTGGACCAGTTCCCACGATCTCCCAGGATCTCCCCCAGCACCATGTTAGAATAAGGCGCCGTCTTCGCGTCAAATATCGTGCTGACCCACCGCTTCGCCGTATCTCCAAATTTCCCCTCTCCGGATCGGACCAGAGACACATCCTTTGGCTCATAGATTTTCGGTTCAAATACACGGTTGTTTTCTGTGCTCTGGACAAGTATCTCCGCTTCTGATAGAGCCTTCACCTCTATCCTGCTGCCGCCGCAGGCATGGATGCAGTAAGGGCCGGCCGTGAAAACATCTTTTCTTTCCGCCTGCACACGGTACCTTTTTCCCGCCCCGTCTCCATCCGCCGCACGATCCACATCCGGGGACAGTTCCACAAGCTCATCTGCTGTGTCAACCGCCTCCGCCCACAGCTCCACATTTCCTTTCAGGAGAAGCACCGCAGTCTCCTCTCCCGCTTTCACAAATACTCTCTTTTCTCCGGCCTTCATCCGATACACCCGGATATCCATCCTCATATCCTGATATTCATTGGAATAGGTCGTCAGTATTTTCTCCCCGCTCTCGTCGAAGGTAGGATATCCAAATACGTTTTCCATAGAAGACCTCCTCTAATATTTTCTCGCC
The DNA here is from genome assembly GCA_902463835.1 of uncultured Lachnospiraceae bacterium. GTDB lineage: Bacteria > Bacillota > Clostridia > Lachnospirales > Lachnospiraceae > 14-2. Next base: position 4,286 of record CABQGZ010000106.1, on the reverse strand, counting down.
TGGCGTCTGCCCTCCAGCACCTCTCGACAGGCCGCATTTACGCCTTCCTTCCGGGATGTCGTTGCAATCCCCACGTCCCACCAGGTCTCGTATCCGTCCGTCATGGTCTTAGGAATCACCTTCAAGTCAAAAAGACACGCTGTTTTCTGCCGCCTGGCATCCTCAAGTGCGCTCACCAGCTCCTCAATGGTGCAGCAGGTATAGGATTTAAGACCATACCCCTCCGCCACCTTGGCATAATCCACCGGAATCAAGTCCCCGTCCGGCTTTCGTCCCCCTGTAAAACGGAACTCCGTAGCCAGACTTCCGATCCCATGGTTCATCTCCAGGTTGTTGATACAGCCGAATCCACAGTTGTCAAACACAAGGATATGGACCTTCTGTTGCTCCTGCATAATGGTCATGATCTCGCTGTGAAGCATCTGAAAGCTTCCGTCCCCCACAAAGGCGTACACCTCGCTGTCAGGCTCCGCCAGCTTCACACCCAGCGCGGCGGCAACCTCATAGCCCATGCAGGAGTAGCCGTATTCCGCATGGTAGCCTCCCCGCCGGTCCGTGGTCCACATCCGCTGAAGACAGCTGGGCAGGGAGCCTCCGGCTGTAATGATAACCGCGTCCCGGTCAATATTGGCGCGCACCGCGGCAATGGCGGCGGTCTGAGTGATCTCCCCTCCTGTCAGCGCTACGAACTCCGGGATGGAACGCATATCCCGGGCTTTGATATTGGGTTCAAAGCCATCCTCGTAGTATCTAAGTACTGACAGCCGCTCCATCTCCCGGTTCCAGACCGCTTTGGCTTCCCCGATCTCCCGCTGGTACCCGGATCGGTATCCCCTGCGCTCCAGCAGCTTCGTCAGCTCCTCCAGGGTTGCTTTCGCATCCCCCACCGCCTTTACCGCGTCCAGCTTGTAGGCGTGAAATCTGCTGTTGTTGATGGTCACAAACCGCACCTTCTCATTTCTAAAAAGCCGCTTGGATCCGGTGGAAAAATCGGACAGCCTGCTTCCGATGGCAATGACCACATCCGCGTCCCTTGCGATCACGTTGGCCGCGTAGGTTCCGGTGACGCCAATCCCGCCAAGGCACATGGGATGGCTGGATATGCATGCGCTCTTTCCCGCCTGGGTCTCCCCAAAGGGAATTCCAAAGGTTTCACAGAACCGCTCCACCGTCTCGCCCGCCTGGGAATATTTTACGCCGCCGCCCACAATGACCAGAGGCTTTTGGGCTTTCCCGATGACAGCTGCAACATCCTCCAGTTCTTCCTCCGTCGCGGCTACCCTTGTGATACGGTGCACCCGCTTCTCAAAAAAATATTTCGGATATTCGAAGGATTCCCCTTCCACATCCTGACAAAGGGCAATACAGCAGGCGCCTGTCTCCGCCGGATCCGTCAGCACCCGCATCGCGTTGATCAACGCCGTCATGACCATCTCCGGTCTTGTGATCCGATCCCAGTATCTGCACACCGGACGAAAAGCATCGTTTGTTGTGACAGCCAGGCTGTCGCTTCTCTCCAGCTGCTGCAGCACCGGATCTGGCTGTCTGGAGGCAAAGGTATCCGCCGGGAATACAAGCAACGGAAGGTTATTGACCGTTGCCGTGGCACAGGCGGTAACCATATTGGCCGCTCCCGGCCCAATGGAGGAGGCGCAGGCTATGATCTTCTTCCGGTTGTGCTGCTTGGCAAAGGCGATCGCCGCATGACACATACCCTGCTCATTTCTGCCCTGGAACACCTTAAGACTCCCCGGGTCCGTATCCAGCGCTTCCCCCAGCCCCACTGCAATGCCGTGCCCAAATATGGTAAAAAATCCTTCCACAAGCTTCGTCTCCACGCCGTCCATAGATACATACTGATTGTCAAGAAACTTTACAATGGCCTGGGCCACTGTCATTTTGATTGTTTTTTCCATAAGCTTCTCCTTTCTTCATCGCAAGCCTGTTCACAGACTGCCCCGGGCGATCATCTCACCGTAGATTGCCTTTTCCTCGGCAATGAACGCACGCACCTTGGCCTCCCCGGGAAGGTCGTCCGAACAATTGTTGCTGCGCACCATCATGGAGGCCTCCGCGGAACCGAATTCCAGACATTCCATGATCTCCCAGCCCTGGAACAGACCGTACAAAAATCCTGCCGCGTAACCGTCTCCGCCGCCAAAGCCTTTTCTGGCCTGTACCGGGAAGGGCTTGACGGAATAGTTCTGACCGTCACAGGTATAGGCGGTGGACCCCTGCTTTCCATGCTTGATCACCACGATCCTGGCGTGAGCTCCCTGCCAGAAGGCCGCGCTCTCCGCATCCGTCATGCCCGGCCGTATCAGCCGCTCCGTGAGATCGAATTCCTCCCGGGATCCCATGATGATATCCGCCTCCCTGGCCACCGCGGAATAATAGACGGATATCTCGTCCTCATTCTTCCAATTGTAGGCCCGGTAGTCGATATCAAAAATGATCTTCGTTCCGTTCTTTCTGGCCAGCATCACCGCTTTCATGGCAGCTTCTCTGGATGGACTCTGGGCCAGAGCCGTGCCGGAGATCAGGATGGCTTTTGCATTTCGGATATATGCTTCGCTGATGTCCTCCACAGACAATTGAAGATCCGCAATACAGTTCCGGTACATCAGAATACTGCTCTCTGTGGGAGACAACATCTCCGTGAAGGTCAGTCCCAGCTTCTCCCCGTTGGTGCATTTCGTGATCTGGGAGGTATCGATCCCTGCCGCCTCAAAGTATTCCGTGACGAATTCCCCGAAGGCATCGTCGGAGACTTTTCCGATAAATCCGGTCCTCAATCCATGTCTGCGCACACCTACCGCAATATTGGCCGGGGAACCTCCCACAAATTTTTCAAACATATGCACGTCCTTCAAGGGCTTAAAATCCTCCTGCACCTCTTTGTTGTATGCCGGATTAAAATCGATGGCCACTCTCCCCAGCAGCACCAGGTCAAACTCTCTTGTCTCGTCAAACTCAATATATCTCATATCACTCCACGGCTCCTATCTCTTCCATGGATCCAGGACTACCTTCATGCTGGCGCTGTAATCCATAGACTTTAAGATCGCTTCCTTTGCATCCTTTAATGCATAGCGGTGGGTAATCAGCTTCTCAAAGGGATACATGGATCCATAGCGCTGCATCATGCGAAGGGATGGCCCATAGCCGGAGAGGGAATGGTTGGACATGCCAAGGATCCGAATATTCTTTGCGCAGAGCTTGTGGGGCTTTAGATCCACCGTTCGGCCCACATCCACAAAGTTTCCTACCACCAGATAAACGCCGGACTTGCGCACCATCTCAATGCCCTCCGGAAACGCCTCAGGTTCTCCCGCGCATTCCACCACCACATCGGCCCCCCGGCCGCCGGTTCTGCTCCTTATGATCTCGATCCGCTCCTCCTCCGTAGTATCCGCAAGACACAGAGTGAGATCCGCGCCAAACTGCTTTGCCATGGCAAGGCGGAAGCTGGAGGGATCCGTCATGATAATCTGATCCGCCCCCAGCATGCGCGCCTTGATCAGATGCATGATGCCTAATGGGCCTGCCCCCTGGATCACCAACGTATCCCCGAAGGCAAAGCCTTCTCCGTCGAAGGCGTACAGCTCCTTCGCTTTGTCCAGGGAATAAGTCACATCAAAAAGCTCCGCAAATACAGCCATCTCCGGCGCCATCCCCTCCGGCACCTTATATAGCTTCACCTTGTCCGTAATCGCCATGTATTCCGCAAATCCGCCAAACAGATGCGGCGCATTGGCGCAGGAAAAGGAATTTCCATAGGAGCGGATATCGTTACACCAGGGATAGTCCGGAATATGTTTACAGAACCAGCACGCACCACAGACGGTGTCGGGACACATCACCACACGGTCCCCCACCTGAAGCTTCTGCCCGTCGTACTCCAGCGCGCGGCTGCCTTCCTCAGTGATCTCCTCAATAATCCCCACATTCTCATGGCCCTGGATGATGGGGAAGGGCGTCGTCACCTCCTGGGGCGTCCCCTCATACTGACGCACCTCCCCCTTAAAGGTGTGTTTGTCCGTGCCGCAGATACCGGACAGCTCGGTTCTAATTATGGCGCCGCCCTTTGGCAATTCCGGGTACGAAAATGTCTGAAGCTCGATATTGCCAGGTCTGGTCAGCACCGCTGCCTTTACCGTCTCTGTCATGTTTTTTTCCTCCTTAAATTATTTTTCTGCCTTTCGTAATGTCATTATAGCATGGCTATACGCATAATTCAATGCATATACACAATATTTTTGCGCATAATTTATGCATATTTAGTT
>CABQGZ010000105.1 GCA_902463835.1 uncultured Lachnospiraceae bacterium | reverse complement strand
TAATTTGTTGTAAGAACAAAAGCTTCGTATTGTTGCGCGTGTATAGAAAGTTCATGCAGAAAGGGGGAGAGTCATATGCAGATCATTCGCTACAGTCTTCTTGGGATTGGAGCTGCCCTCTCCTGCATGCTTGCCCTCCGCTGGCAAGGCGTCGGCCTTCGGCGCAGCAGCGCGGTGTCAGCTGTGGCGGGAATCCTTGCGGGTCTGGCCTTCTGTCTGCATATGGATATGGCCGGCAGTACCCTTGCGTGTCTGCTCTTTTTGGCTGTCTATCTGTCGGTGGTTCTGGTGCAGCCAGGCGGCTCCCCCACGGATGCGGTGGCAGCGGTCTCCATCGCCTGCGCCGGCTTTGGTATGGTTCAGCTGACTGGTGCTGTGATCCTTTCGGCGGAGGTGATCTCCTTGTTTTTCCGCCTGGTGCTGCTTGCGCTGTTTCTGTTTGCATCGGGTTTTATCTGCTTTGTGATGTCCCCGTCTTTCCCGGGCGCGGACTGGCAGGCGTGTTTTGGGGAGGAAGAGTCAGCCGATGGCGGCCTGGGGCGGCCGTTGGCTGGCTTTTGCTGTTCTCTGATAGTATACGGCGTAAGCTGCGCTGGGGTATCGATAGCAGGAACCGCCAGCTTTTCGGTAATGCTTTTGGAGTGGTTTGGCTTTTTCGGCGGCCTTGGCCTTTTTAATATTTTGATCTCCAACCGGAAAGAACGTCAGAATGTTCTGACGGAGAAGCAGTATCGCGATGACATGCAGACCTACATGAGTGTCATCCGCTCCCAGCGCCATGACTATAACTTCCATGTGCAGACTATGCATGGCCTTCTGCTTCGCAAGGATTATGCAGCCTGTGAAACATATCTGGAGGAGCTGATGAAGGATACCATTGCCATGAACCAGCTGCTGCCCGTAAGCGATGCGGCTATCAGCGCGCTGATTCTGTCCTTTCAGTCCAGGGCTGCCCAGAGCGGGATTCCTATGGAGATCCATATTGAAAACGACCTGTCCCGGATCGCTACAAATGTCTATGAGACAAATAAGATATTGGGCAATCTTCTGCAGAATGCCCTGGATGAGACAGAACGGTTGTCAGACAGATCCTATGGGATCCATCTTACGGTGATCAAACGAGGAGAATTCTGCCTTATCAGCGTGTCCAACCGGGCCGCATCCACACAGCCCATGAACGGATATCAGGTGGGAAAATCCCGGAAAGCGGGACATGAGGGAATCGGAATCGCGTCAATTCAGGCTCTTGCGGCCCGGTACGGCGGTGTGGTATACTCCAGAGTGGAGCAGGATATCATATATTTTGTAGCCAAAATTCCGCTGCGGCTGGTAAAGGAGGACAAGGAATGGTAGAAGGATTCGTTTTGGTGGTAGACGATCAGCCGGTTGCGGCGGAGGATTCCATCGCGGCGCTTACCCACTATCTGTCCAGGAAACAGATTTTATATACAAAGGACCCTGCCTATGCCAGGAAGCTGATGGAGACAAGAACGCTCTCCCTGGTGTTTCTGGATATCGATATGCCGGAAACCAGCGGTTTCGCGCTGGCGGCCTATATGGAGGAACAGCACAAGGGACTGCCCTATGTGTTTCTGACAGGCTATGCCGACTTTGCAGCGGAGAGCTACGACTACGAGCCGGTGGACTTCCTCACAAAGCCGGTGGATGTGGCGCGGCTGGGCAGAACCTTTGCGCGCCTGAACCAGAAGAAAACTATGGAAAATGCCGGCAGGGTGGCTGTTCGGGCCGGAAAAGATTACATGATGATAGACCCAAGAGACATTCACCAGATCTATAAGGAGCGGAGAAAAGTCTGGATCCGTCTGAAGGACGGCAGCGTATACCAGGTGTCCGCCACCATGGACGAGCTGGAGCGGATCTTTTCCGACTATGGTCTGTTCCGTTGTCACCAATCCTTTCTGATCCCCATACACGGGATACAAAAAGTCGGCGCCAGCTCCTTCGGACAGACCTACGAGGCAGTGCTTGACAGCGGGATGACAGTGCCCGTGAGCCGCGGTAAATACGCAAAGCTGAAGGAAGAGCTGGAAGCCCTCGGCATTCCCTTTGTAAAAAGTGTGATTGACCGGGAGAAGTAAGGAAAGGAACAAAAAATGGCAAAACAAAAAGAGATTAAGACGAATGCAATGCGCATCTTAGATAAATACAAAGTACCATATCAGGTCATCCAATACGAATGTGACGAGTTCATCGACGGCCTCCATATGGCAGAGCAGACAGGAAGCCCGGTGGAACAGACCTTCAAGACTCTGGTGCTCCAGGGAAAAAGCGGCGGCTACTACGTGCTGGTGCTGCCCATCGCCTGCGAAGTCCACCTGAAAAATGCGTCAAAGCTCCTGGGTGAAAAATCCGTAGAGATGATCCACGTCAAAGACCTGACCAATATCACTGGCTACGTCCGCGGCGGCTGCAGCCCCCTCGGCATGAAAAAGCAATTCCCCACCTACATCCACGCCTCCGCACAAGCATACTCCGAGATCTACATCAGCGGCGGCCGTATCGGAACAACGCTTTGCGTAAATCCGCAAAAGCTGGCGGAAGTAACGAGAGCAGAATTCGGATACTTTTGTGTTGAAGACGAAAAGATTACAGAAGCTTGCCAGTAACGCAGCCGAGGAGAAAAGACATCCCCATATCAGGCCCTTGCAAGACGTCGGCACTTAGCAAGCGGGCTATGGAAATAGCCTGCGCGCTTAGTGTCCGCTACGTCTGTGCATGGAGCGAGAGCGCGCCTGAAATGGGGATGTCTTTTCTCCTCGGCGTCCCTAGAGCCTGAAATTTTTTCATTCGCCCCTTTATTATTCCTCCAAATCGTGGTATACTAACAATACGATTTGCATTTTAAGAGACAGGAGAACGACACAAATGCCATATCAGATCATAACAGACGGTTCCTGCGACCTGGGCGAACAGATCCCCAAAGACCAGGGAATCAAGGTCGTCCCCTTCTATGTAACCTTCGACGGCGAGACCTACAAGAAGGAGATCCAAGAGGTGGGCGTCCGCGAATTCTACCAGAAGATGGTAGATTACCCCAATGTATATCCCAAGTCCTCCCTGCCCTCGATACAGGACTACGTGGAGGCTTTTACTCCTTACGCTAGAGACGGAATCGATATCATCTGTCTCTGCATTACCACTAAGTTCAGCGGCTCCTACAACGCAGCCATGAACGCCAGAGATATGGTACTGGAAGAATATCCGGACGTTAAGATTGCGGTTATCGATACCACGGTGAACACAGTGCTCCAGGGAATCCTGGTGCTGGAGACGGCCCGGATGCAGCGGGATGGCCTCTCCTTTTCGGAGACCGTAGACCAGGTGAACCGTATCAAAGCCACCGGCCGCATCATTTTTACCGTGGGAAATTTTGAATATCTCATTCACGGAGGCCGAATTGGAAAAGTGATGGGTGCGGCGGGCTCGGTGCTTGGCATCCGGCCGCTGATCATGCTGAGAGAGGGAGAGATATTCCCCACCGGACTTACCAGAAGCAGGGCGAAATCAAGAAAGAAGCTGGTGGAGCAGGTGCGGGAGCATTTTGAAAAGATACAGGAATCACCGGACGACTACCAGATTGTAGTGGGGTATGGCTACGATTATGAGGAGGCCGTCTCCTTCCGGGATCAGCTCCTTGCTGCCATGCAGGAGTACTCTCACATTGAGGAGATTTCAATCTACCAGATTGGCGCAACCATAGGCGTGCACACTGGCCCCCACCCGCTGGGAATGGGGCTGCTGCGAAAATATGACCGATAAAGGATGGGGGAAATAAGATGAACAAACACGATATAAAACGGAACCTGCCGATGCTCAGCGGGAAGCTGGGAAGCTGTGGATATGACCGGTGGTGTCATTCTTTTACCGGTGTGAGCAAGACCACCGGGAAGAAGAAAACCTTTTTTGTGGAATACTGCATCCTGAATCCAGAGCTGGGTGGAAAAGAGCCGGTGATGGGGGAAAAGCAGTTCCAGCGGCCATCCTATCTGATGGTGAAGGCGGGAGCTTGGGGCAAGGATGGCTTTGCCCAGGAGCGCTACTACGGGATCGAGGAGATGGAGGCGGCAGGCACCTTCCTAAAGCTGACGGCCGGAGAGTGCTTCCTGTCGGAAAATAATATCTGGGGAAGGATCCAGGACGGCCACAATATGATGTGGTCTCTGCGGATGGATAAGAAGGTAGCCTTCCATGTGGGCTACAGCACCAGCAAGCCGGTGCGGGAGATGAATCCCTTCGATATGTACTGGCATGCGGAGGGGATGCGCACCAATTACGAAGGCATGGTGACACTGGACGGGGATACGTATGAGGTGACGCCGGAGGGCTGTAACGGCTACGCAGATAAGAAGTGGGGCCGCGATTACACCTGTCCATGGTTCTGGCTGTATGGAAACCAGATGAAGAGCCAGAAGACAGGCGAGATCCTGAAGAATTCGGCTTTCACTATCGGCGGAGGCAATCCGGTGGTGGCGGGCATTCCGCTTTTGAGCAAGCCCTTTGCCTCTGTCTACTACGAGGGAAGCAGCCGTGAGATCAACTATTCGGAGGCCTGGACCTTTGCCCGGATGCGCTACTGCGTGGGCATGCGGGATGGCAAGGTGCTGTGGCATATGAAGGCCATGAACCTGACCATGGCCATGGAAGCGAAGATCGTCTGCCCCGAGGATGAGCTGCAGGAGATTGCCTATCAGACGCCCCAGGGCGCATGGAGCCCCAACCAGATGATCGGCGGCGGAACCGGCAAGGGCGAGATTCTGCTGTATCGGAGAAGCGGAAGACAGTTCACGCTGGTTGACAAACTTTTTGTGAAGGGTGTTGGCTGTGAGTATACCGGTAGACGGTAGCATGATAGATAGGCAGTGATCACAGGCAGTGCGGCTCGTTCAGGCAGGATGGATAACAATGTCTGAGCGGGTGGAATATACATTAGAATAGATATGACGGAGGCTTTGAGAGAAAGTCATGGAGATCATAATTGTGGGCTGCGGAAATGTAGGCGGCACACTGACAGAACAATTGAGTAAGGAGGGCCATAGCATCACAGTGATTGACCGGGATTCCGATAAGGTGGAAGCCATTGCCAATCAGTATGATGTTATGGGAATCGTAGGAAACGGTGCCAGCTTCAGCGTACAGAATGAAGCTGGCATTGAGCATGCTGACCTGTTGATTGCAGTCACTACATCAGATGAACTGAATCTGCTGTGCTGCCTGATCGCAAAAAAAGCGGGGGACTGCCACACCATAGCGAGAGTGCGCAATCCGGTCTACAACAAAGAGATCAATTATATCAAGGAAGAACTGGGACTGTCCATGGTTATCAATCCGGAGCTGGCTGCGGCCATGGAGATTTCCCGATTATTGAAGTTCCCCTCAGCCATCAAGGTAGATACCTTTGCCAAGGGGCGTGTGGAGCTGATGAAGTGCAAGGTGGCGGCAGGGTCGCCTCTGTGCGACCGATCCCTGATCGATATCTCCTCCAGCCTGCGCTGTGATGTGCTGGTCTGTGCGGTGGAGCGGGGGGAGGAGGTCTATATTCCCGACGGCAAGTTCGTGTTGAAGGAGAAGGATGTGATCTCCATCGTGGCCTCTCCACGCCATGCCAATGATTTTTTCAAAAAAATAGGGATGGCTACCGGCCGCATCCGCAGCGTGATGATCGTAGGAGGCGGCGAGACCAGCTATTATCTGACCAAGCTGCTGCTGGCCATGGGCATGGATGTGACCGTCATCGAGAAGGACAGGGAGCGCTGTGACGAGCTCAGCGAGCTTTTGCCCAAAGCCCTGATCATTCACGGGGATGGAACGGAGCGGAACCTTCTTCAGGAGGAGGGGCTCACCCAGGTGCAGGCCTTCGTATCCTGGACCAATATGGATGAGGAAAATGTCATGCTGAGTCTTTTCGCCAAGAGTATCTCCAAGGCGAAGACTGTGACGAAGATACACCGGATCGCCTATGATGAGATCATCGACAGCATGGATCTGGGGAGTGTACTGTATCCAAAATACATCACGGCGGAGTATATTATCCAATACGTGAGAGCCATGCAGAATTCCATCGGCAGCAATGTGGAGACCTTGTACCGTCTCATTGAGAATAAGGTGGAGGCGTTGGAATTCCATGTGGGAGACGGCTCGCCTGTCTGCGGCGTACCGCTGAAGGATTTGAAATTAAAGGAGAATCTTTTGATCTGCTGTATCAACCGCAGGGGCAAGATCATCACCCCCGGCGGCCAGGATACCATAGAGCCTGGCGACACGGTGGTGGTTGTGACCACCAATACCGGGTTCCATGATCTGCGGGATATTATGAGGTGACAGAAGATGAACTATTCAATTATTCGATATATCATCTGCAGGGTATTGGAATTTCAGTCATTGTTCCTGCTGTTGCCGTGCATTGTGGCATTGGTCTATAAAGAGGAGGCAGGCTGGAGCTATCTGCTTGTGATGGCGGCCTGCTTTCTGATCGGCTGGATCGGAAAAAGGAGAAAGCCGAAGAGTTCCGTCTTTTTCGCAAGGGAGGGGTTTGTGACAGTATCCCTAAGCTGGATTGTACTGAGCGTTATCGGAGCGCTCCCCTTCTGGCTGTCGCGGGAGATTCCGAACTATACGGACGCGCTGTTTGAGACCATATCGGGGCTTACCACCACCGGTTCCAGTATTCTGCCGGATGTGGAAGACCTGTCTCACTGCAACCTGTTCTGGCGGAGCTTCACCCACTGGATCGGAGGTATGGGCGTGTTGGTTCTGGTGCTCACGATCCTGCCGCTGGCAGGAGGCTACAACATGCACCTGATGCGGGCGGAGAGCCCGGGGCCTTCCGTGGGAAAGCTGGTGCCCAGAGTGAAGCATACGGCCCGCATCCTGTACGGCATCTACCTGGCCATGACAGTTTTGTTGGCGATTTTACTGCTCTGTACCGGCATGAATTTTTTTGATGCGCTGGCCCACGCCTTCGGCACGGCGGGAACCGGAGGCTTTGGTGTGCTGAATTCCAGCTTGGCGGACTACTCCGTCCCGGCACAGGCCATCATCACCATATTCATGATTTTGTTTGGAATTAATTTTAATGTGTACTATCTCTTTCTGATAAGAAAACCAAAGGAAGCCTTCAAACACGAGGAGATGCGCTATTATCTTCTCATTATCCTGGCGGCCATCGGCCTGATCACCTGGAATGTCCGGGGAATGTTTGACAGCCTGTTTGACGCATTTCACCATGCGGCCTTTCAGGTGGCGTCCATCATCACAACCACAGGCTTTGCCACCACGGATTTTAACCTGTGGCCGGTGTTCTCCCAGACCATCCTGGTGCTTCTGATGTTCATCGGCGCCTGCGCGGGCAGCACCGGCGGCGGCATCAAGGTCTCCCGGATCGTCATATTGCTGAAGCTTGTGAAAAATGAGATTTCCCACCTGATCCACCCCAAGCGTGTGACCCAGGTGCGCTTTGAGAATCATGCGATCTCAAAGGAGGTGTGGCACACCATACAGGTATTTTTGATCTCGTACCTGGGAATCTTTGCGGTGTCCGTGCTGGCCATCTCTCTGTGCGAGCTGGACTTTACCACGAATTTTACTGCGGTGGCGGCTACACTGAACAACATCGGACCGGGGCTCTCCATGGTTGGGCCTACCGGGAACTTTGCCGTGTTCAGCGACCCGGCAAAATGGGTGCTGATGTTCGACATGCTGGCGGGGCGTCTGGAGATCTTCCCCATGCTGGTGCTGCTGGCGCCTTCCACCTGGAAGCGTGGGTAGGTGCAGTTGTTGGAACGATGTAAATTGCGGGCTATACAGACCATAGCTAGGTAATCACAAGAAAGAATAAGGCAGAAAAAGGAGATGGAGCCTATGCGGCGGATGGAATTTAAGATGGAGCGGACCGGATTGCTCCAGGTGGGGGATGTGCTCCCCGTGACGGAGGGAAAGCTTCCCACCTCTTATTACTATACTCTGGGCAAGGCCTACGCCATGTCGGCCAACTATACCTTCAGTGAGCGGCTGACCTCCACGGAAGGAACCGTGGTGAGTGTGGACGAGACGCCGAAGGGGTTCTTTGTGACGGTGGAGTTTGATGAGTGAATTGTCGAATGAAGCTGTATTAGTAAAATGGATATTGTAGTAGAAGAGAAAATCAGCTATAATAAAGGTGTAGACGATAAATGATAGGATATATATGTGAAAGGGGCGATATTATGAGGAATATTTTAGTGGAAAAAGATACAGCGGGAGAGGTTATTAGAAAAAAGTGCACTATTAAGGTAATTTCCTCATTAGAAAAAGACCGCTTTATCTCAAATCGCGATGCAGAGATGGATGCAAGAGCTATGGAAGCTGTTCACACTGCAATTGAAAAGGCTAAGTTCTGTAAAAAACCTGTGGCGAGATACGATATAGTTTCTAAGAAAGTCTATGTGGAGTATCCAAATGGAGAGAAGAAGTATGTCGATTAAGAAACCAATGATTTTGGTGCTAGCGGGGCCGAATGGTTCTGGAAAAAGTACGATTACGCAGTATTTTGAAAAAGTCGGAACCTATAGCAATGCAGATGATGTAGTGATGGCAACAGGCATGAGCAATGAGAAGGCAGCTAAACTGGTGGATCAGATGCGGTATGCCGCAATTGAAGAGAAAAGAGATTTCACTTTTGAAACGGTATTGTCCTCAAAATACAAATTGGATATCTTGCAAAAGGCAAAAGCGGAAGGATATTTTATAAAGTGCATTTTTGTATTGACAATTGAGCCGTTGATTAATGTGGCGCGTGTAGAAGCCAGGGTAGCTTCTGGGGGACATGATGTAGATCACAAAAAAATTGTTGAGAGATATTATAAGTCTCTTGACAATATAAAAAGGTTGATGGAAATATGTGATATTCTGCATGTATATGATAACACGATTGAGCCAGTCCGAATAATAAGGAAGCACAAGGAAGAAGTATCTATTTTTCCAAACGAGTTGTGGGTAGAAGAAAAAATAGTGAA
>CABQGZ010000104.1 GCA_902463835.1 uncultured Lachnospiraceae bacterium | reverse complement strand
CTTCCACAGGCGCCGTTACATTCACATTCCCGACAGAGCGTTTCACCTCGACCCAGTCTTTGCCATCCCACACGGTAACACGATAATCTGCCGGGAAGCCATAGGATGTGCCGTTCTCTACACGGGGATGCAGAACCAGCTTCTCCACATACGCCGCCCGTTCCCCGTAGGAAAAAGTAATGGTCTTAGCCGTATCCTTCTCTGACGCGAATTCTGAAGTGTAGAAGCCGTTATCCGTTGTGCTTCCATTCACCAGCATCGGATACTTCATCCAATCCATATTCTCAACCCAGTCGGGCGTCTCCGCCTCTATCGCGGCGTCGGGAGCTATGTTTTTTACATTGCTCTCGGCATGCACGCTCCGGTAAGCCACCGGGATTGCCGTAACCATCAAGGCAACGGCAATAAAACTTGCTAATACCTTGTAAATAAGTTTGTTTTTCGCTTTTTTCATCATATCTCCCTAAATTTCACACTCATATAGCATGCTGGTCAGAAAATATTGCCCCATTCCTTATCGTCTTTGAGGATATTGTCCTCATCTCCGGGCGTATTTCCCGCTGTCCCGCCGCCATCATCCTTGTTGTCATCTGCGTTGTTATCATTATTGGCGGTACTATTACCACTGTTTTCAGTTTTATCGTTACCTGTTCCGGTCTTATCGTCATTGTTTCCAGAAGAAGTCGGTTCGGACGGCTCGTCCCAGGAGCCGGAGGCGTCTATGCTGTTTTCTGCGTCACCATCCTTGGGTTCCACAACGGTAAGCCCCCGGTCATTGTTACTGCCATCCTGACTGGTATCTCTGTCCTGGCTGCCGTTCTTATCTCGATTAGCGTCCTTGCCCGTCCCGTTCTCTCTCTCCTGCTCTGTTCCAATCCCACTGTCTTTTTTTTCAGGCTTTGACAAACAGCTTTTTACGGAAATCCCTATGATAATCGCTATGGCAACAAGCAGTATGACTGCAGCCACGATCCACAGCTTTTTGTTCTCTGCTAATCTCTTCATTTATTTCCTGCCTCCCTGCACGAAAGCCGGTTTAGTATTGAACATCCCATACATCCATGCGAACAACCTGCTCGTCCCAGTCACAGAAATCTTCTCCAGTTACCGTGAACTTCAGGAAATCTCCGGTTCCGCCTTTGTATTCCTGTCCATCCTTTAATTGAAAGCGTACATTCGCGTAGATGCCATCTGCTTTTACTGCTGTTCCTACTTCCACTGCATTTCCCACGATTTTTACCGTCTTACCGCTGTCTGTGGCATTGAATTCCATTTCCGTTAAGAGTTTTCCTGTCTCCACTCCTTTTTCTGCAGCGTAGAATTCAAATCTGTTGTCATCACAGGTTACCTGCAATGCGCCCGCCGCAACCGCTTTGTCTGTCATAAGGTTCACCGGCACACTGACCAAGTTCTTATAGCCGTCCTCCACATGGACATATTTGGCAAGTCCCTCCACCTTCGTTCCATCGGGGGTGATCCAGTAAGGTCTGACGTAAATGATCTTGCTGTCATTTGTGTCCAGGATGTTGTTCAGCCGCCATACGCTCACATATCTGGAAACCTTTCCGAAAATCTGATTCGCATAGACAGTCTTTTTGTTTTCTGCTTCCGTAACAACGATTCCGTCAAAAACCTTTGTTGCCGCTTCCGGATTCATATCAATCTTGTTGTTCAGAAGAAGCGTGATCCCAACCTGCTGATAATTTCTTCCATCTACCGAGGACATGAGACGGATACTTGCTGCCTTGTTATCGTTTTCTTCAACTCCGCTCTCATTCTGCGCCTTTACGCTCAATACGTAGGCCGGGACAAATTTCGCATATGCCGTTCCGTTATATTCGGCTGCTTCCGCTTCTGTGATAGCATCTGCGCCATCTCCATCCTTATACCAGCCGCCAAACACATACCCTTCTTTTACCGGTGCCTTCTTGTCTGCCTGCGTCCAATAGTCTGACATGAGATAATTATTATCATAAACGATCTTATCCTCCGCTAGTCCTTCCGCATCTGCCCTCGCCGGCACAGCAAATATTCCTGTTACAATTACTGCTGCTGTCAGTAATCCTGCTGCGATTTTTTTACAGATCTCCGCATTGTGATTTTTCATTCTGATGCTCCTTCCTCTTCGCTTTTAATCCCAAATATCTGGCGCAGTTACTGTTCTACCTGTGTTGTCCTCCGGTCCGCTGACGCCCAGCGTACAACACATATCCGTTGCCTCAAATTCCAACATTTCCATTTCCGGTACTACATACCTCATTCTGTTTCCTCCCTTTCTGTTAAAATATTGGCTCTCCCGAACGCTATTCTTTATAAGCCTCAATCTCCGCCAAAGCAGCCGCATAAGAGCCGGCATCAGTCTTGCGCATCTGAGTGATATCGATTCTGATCTTACTGCCCTTTGTCGCCTTGAATGTAAAGGTATATTCATTCTTATCCGGATCAAATAGATCCTTCTTCTGCTTTACCACCTTTGTCCAGTTCTCCCCATCGCCTACGGAGATCGTAAATTTCTCCGGGAAGAGCACATTGTTCTCACCGGAATACAGTACCACTCTGGAAATGTCATACTCCTTGCCAAGATCAATCTCCACCCACTCTGCGTTCTCGCCGGAATCAACAGGCTTGGTACTGACTTCCTTGCCAAATACACCGTCTGTAAGCATCGCCCGCAATGATTTTTCCGCCATTGCAACACCGTCTACGGAAGACATGGTCACCGCTTTCCCGGAAGCAAGATTGGCGTCTGTCGGCGGCTCCACCGCCTTCCCAATATATGCGCCGATATTCATATTCTCCGCCGTCTTGTTCCCCCAATAATCGGTTGTGGGCTTGCCGGGAACTTCTATCCCCGTGTTCAGACACGGTGAGTCCTCCAAAAGTTCGAACCCATTCATACCATCCATGCCGGCATATGCATTTCTGGGATTGGAAAACAGGGGATCTGCAATGATCCTGCCCTCTTCCCCCGTGGGTAATAAGCTCTCCTCAAAGCCATACCAGCAGTTATTTTCAAATACCACCTTGTTACTGCAGCCCGAATTGGAGAAGACAGGCGGTTTGATATCTGATTCCACGCAGAAAATATTGTTGCGCACACTCAAATAAACACGATCCGCTCCAAATCCGATAAACCGGAACAGACAGTCAATGGGCTTTGTGGTATAATACGTGTTATTATAGAGATCTATCTGTTGATGCCGAACTCCGCCGTTTGATAAACACAAAGATGTCGTGATAAAGCTGGTACCGTCATTCCGGCTGACATTGTATCTTACCGTATGCCGCCCGTCGATACCAAGATCCATGATCAGTAGAAATCCGCCGTAATTATCATGAGAATAATTGTACTGGATTGTGATGTTGTCGCAATACGCGTCTATATCAAATCCCTGCCCATCCTGGCTGATTCCGAAACCAAAGGATTCATTGTATTGAAAAACAATATTTTGAGAACCAAAGCACCAGATTCCTGCGTATGCCTCAGACACATTATTTCTTGTCCCATTGCTGTCGGCAATATTCCCTTCTACTAAGCCCCCATCTACTCCAAATAACAGAATCGCGTCGCCGAAGCAATTCGATACATAGTTTCCTACAACTTTAATATTGGTACTCAGCGTGATGATATCCGCGCTGCCCACCGTAATTCCGCACAGGCTGCAGGAATCCACTTTATTGTTCCGGATTAAAATATCATCAAACTTAACGTCCATGGCCGGAGAATCCGCCGTACCTGCCATCATCATAATTCCGCCGCAATAGTGCGGATCGGAATATTTTCTTTCCTCCTCAAAGACATCCGGTGCAGAATCTACGTTATGCACATAACAGTTCTGAACCACAAGTCCGGAAACATTCTCTACGACGGCGTTAAAGTAAATACCACGAAGCCGCTTTGTCTGATCTGATTCGTTGGTCACTTCCAGATTTTCCACGGTGATATACGACACATCACTTCCGAATACAGCTGTGTCAACAACGCCGTCTCCATGAATCGCCGGACGATTGACGCCATCGCCATAGTTTCCCACCGTAATCGGCTTCCCCTCCGTACCGGAATACGATATCTGTAAGGTGCCGTGCCATTCCCCGTCATTTTTAAAGAGAATCGCGTCTCCGGGATTCAGCTTCAGTTCATTTACTTCATCTAACGTGGAAAGCGGGGATGACGCGCTAAGGCCGTCATTCCCCAGATCCGCCTGTGGATCTACGTAATACACCGTTCCCTGGATACTCGCGATGTCGGTATTGTAAAAGCCATCTGTAAGATTTAAGGAATGAATCTTATCAACCAGCGCATCCACATCTACCTCGTTGTTCCTTCCTGATGTAAAAGCAAACGCAACCACACTGCAGCCTAAGAGTATACAGACCACTAAGACAGCGGTCATTATTTTCACTTGTTTCGTCATATTTTTTTCTCTCCTTCCTCCTCCAAACGCTATCCCTTAACAGCAGAACTGCTGACGCCTTGTACCAGATGCTTCTGACAGAAAAAGAACAGTATCAACACCGGAATGATAAACAGCAATGACGCAGCGTTCACAACAGGCGTCAGGACGGTACTGGTACCCGGCATCACGTATTCCGCAGGGGAGAACATGGACATAACCAGGGGATACTTGTCTCTGGAAAGGTACATGTAGGGCGTCATATAATCGCCCCAGTTAAAGTTAAAAATCTGGAACACTACAATAGCGCATAACGGCTTTGACACGGGCAGAAGGATTCTTGAAAATACCGTATAGGGCGAGCAGCCGTCGATATATGCCGCCTCCATGATCGCTCTCGGCATGGAATAAAAATATTGCCTTGCCAGAAAAGTGATCGCCGCGCTTCCGGCAATTCCCTCAAACACCCAGAGAAGAAAGGTATCCGTCAATCCAATTTTGGAAAACAGGATGTACTGGGGAATCTGTATTGCAAAGGTAGGAACCATCATCGTAATCAATACTGCAAAGAAGATCACGGATTGCCCCCGCGCCTTCAGCTTCGCCAATGCATATCCGTACATCACGTTGGAGAGCAGTCCCAACGGCACCGTTATCGCCAAAATAATCAGCGAGTTCTTCAGATACCTAAAATACGGAATCAGCGTAATTGCCAATTTAAAGTTTACCCATTCGTAATCGGTGGGCGTGAAGATCGCCGGCATGGAATTTAATCCACGAATGGAGTTTATCAGGGTATAGTAAATCGGGAAAAGGAAAACCACGCCAATCAGAGTGGCTGTAACATATGAAATTATTTTTAATACCTTGCTTTTTGTTTCCATGTCCTGTCCCCTTCTAATCTATGTGAACCCATTTTTGACTTAATTTCTCGTTTACGAATGTCAAAACAACCATGATCACTACTACAAAAACGGTAAGCGCCATTCCATAACCAAACCGCAGGTTCACAAATATCTGCTGATATGCATGAATTAAATACGTGTACAAGGGCTTAATGGGAACAGTCGCCATACCAATTCCGCTCAACGTCATAGGCTGACCATAAAGCTGCAGTGACGTGATCACGCCCGTAACCAGCGCCATATAATTCATGGGCGATGACAGCGGCAGAATGATTCTTGTTATCTGCTGCCAGACGTTCGCTCCATCTAATCGTGCTGCTTCAAAAAGCTCCTGCGAAATATTTTTAATCGCCGCAATATTATTCAGCAATCCTGAACCGGCGCCCCACAATAACATGATCATCAACGCATAACCGGCGTAATCATATCCCATCCAGTTCACCGGCTCCCCATGAAAGAGCTTGATAAGCTCATTGAGCACGCCTCCATCCCGCAGGAAGATTCCACGCCACATCGTACCGACGGCAACGACCGGGAGAATGGAGGGAATGTAAAACAACGTTCTGTATATGCCGACACCCTTTTTCAGGAATGCTAACAGGATCGCAAGGGTATTACACATAATAATCGAAAGCGGTATCACGACCACACCGATCAGGAAGGTTCTCCACAACGAGGCCAAGGCCTCGTTGTCTGTGAAAACCCGAACGTAATTGTCAAACCCAACCATTTTCATCGTGCCGCTGTTAAACCCAGAAAAATTCGTAAAACTAATGTATACGCCCCATGCCATCGGGAAAAGCCGGTAGATCAAAAACATCAGCAGGAAAGGAGTCATGATCACATAAAAGGCACGTGTTTCCTTTTTTTCCAACCCGGATTTTGATCTTTTTAAATACCCTTTTTCCTTCTTTTTTCGAAAGCTCATTTACTTCTCCTCCGCCAATTCCTTGCCTTCTTCGATCAGAATCTCTGTCTCACTGTTGATCGTACTTAAGGCATCCTTTAGATTCGATTGGTCATATAACACCGGAACATAGTATTTATCGAACAGTGTCGTAAGACTGGTATAATTAATATACGGACTGATCGAGGGCGTCAGATCCAAGGTTCTCATCTGATAATTGGAAACCGTATCCAGCAACTGCTTATCAAAAGCGGTGGTGTTCGGCAATTTCTCAAAATAAGATTGGAACGCCGGGATCCCATAACCGATTTCGGCACGTGCATTGATGGCCGTCTCCGATGCAACGATATATTCCAGCAGCTCCCATGCCTCCTTGGGATGTTTTGTGCCGGAAAACAATCCAACCGCAGTCAGATCCAATGCATATGAGGCTTCTTTGCTTCCAACCGGAGCAGGCACAAACATCAGATTGTCCTCCACCTGGCCAAGGAAACCGGTGGTATCCCACTGTGCCCGGAACCAGTAGCCGCCCAGCGCCATGGCCGTTTTTCCATACGGCAAGGCGGAAGTACCGATGTTGTCGGCAGGCGGATACAGAGAGCTTCCCAATGCTGCATTTTTATGCAGATCCATAAAGAACTCTACTGCTTTTTGCGTTTCCGGGGTGTTTAAAGTCGTACTGTTCAAGTCCTCTGTCCAAAGTGAGCTTCCGTTGGAATTCAGGTACATTTCCAATAAGCTGGGGAAGGTCAGAGCCGTCACACAGCCATGGCGTTCCACTGCGCCATTATTGATGACCGTTAATTTTTTTGCTATTTCACCGAACTCCTCCCAGGTCATTGGCTCGGTTGTGGAAGGCAATGGTATCCCTGCCTCTTCAAAGGCCTTCTTGTTGATCCATAAACCGGTAGGGCTCCAATCCTTTGGAATCGCATAAAGGGATCCCTGGCCTCTGGCGCTGCCGTCGAAACGGCAAATATTTGCGATATCATAAGCGTCATCTAAATTGACTTCTGCGGATTGTGCAACGTATTCATCCAGCGGAGCCAGTAAACCTCTTGTAACGAACACCGGCAGCTCATCATACCCCATTAACCGAATAATATCTGGCGGATCTCCGGAAGCAATCATAGAGATCAGCTTGGATGATGAGTTCTCCATAGGCACTTCGTTAATGATAATGTTCTCATGTTCCTTCATATAGCGTTCATAAAGCGTCGCATCTCCCAATTCCTTCGCCATTACCGTTACCGTCAGCGTAATCTTTTCATCGGATTCTTTTCCCGCGTTACCTCCGCCTGAGCCATCGCTGCCACAGCCGCCGACGAATACGGCAAGCATAGCTGCAGACAAAAGTATGCATAGAAGCTTTTTCATTCTATCACCTGTCCTTTCCATGAATGTTCTACTGATTCTGTTTCTTTTTCCTATTCACCCAGAATAATGCTCCTGCGGATCCAAGAATCGCAACAATACCGAGCGCTAAAAACAGGATAAACCATCCTGACTTTGGATTTAAGAGGCTTACAGGTACCAAAATATTTCCTTCTGCATCAACCATATTTCCGTTCTTATCATAGAGAACATCCTTGTAGGTTGTAGCCACATACTCCTGATTGTAGTCTCCTCCTTTTACTGCATCCAGGTCAAAATCATCTCCCAACGGTTCCCGGTAAGCCATCACTTCCGCCAGCTTAACGGAATACAGTCCGCCAAAACGTTCCATATTGTTGGTCACAACCCGGAATGACGTGATCTTCTTCTGTTCAAATTGGAAGCGCTGAATCGCCTCGTCCACCGGATTTTCATAATTTTCTGCGGAATAAACGGTTACCCAGTTTCCGTTTTCACATACCTGAATACTGAAATCAATGGGGAAGCCGTTTCCTCCCCAGGCCGGTTTCATTTGAATCTCACTGACCGGGAACTCCCGGATCAACTCTACTTCAACCCAGTTTTCGTCCGTCGCGTTGGATGTTGTGATGGAAGACCATTCGGATTCATAATCTCCATCATTCAAATTCTGTCTGTAATAAGCGTAATCCTCGACGGAAGTACTTGTTGTCACCTTACTGTTGATCAGCACAAGGTTATCATTGGGGATTACCCCGTCCGCATAAGGAGTTCCATAAACCACCAACTCATTCAGGCAGAGGATCTTATCCACTCCGGCGTCACGGTAATTGTTGGACGTAATACGAATCTTATTTCCTATCGTTTCTGGAATTGCAAATTCATACGCCATAACCTCTTTTTTACTTTCATCGATCTTATAATCCTTTTCGCTGATGACTTCTGTCCATTCGCCATCATAGAAAATGCTCACGGTAAAATCAATCGGGAAGCCCCAGCCTTCCGGCCTTGCCAACAGGATGATCTTGTCAATCTTGTAGTTCTCAAGCAGATTTACCTCTGCAAACTCTTCTTTTCCCGCTTTATATTTCTGTCCGTTTGTAGCCCAGAAGGAGTCTACGTTTCCATCCGTCAGGTTCTCTTTGTCACAAAAGTATTGTCTGAAATCGCTGGAAACCATTACCGGGCATCCATAAGCAATGTTTTTGGAGCTGTCGAAAAGTCCCTTGCTGCTTGACGCCGCGCCAGTTCCGCCGGATGAGCCTTGGCCTACCCCCGCCGATGGCGCAGCAGCCAGTGTATTTCCGGTTTCAGAGCCGAAAATCTTCATTTCTCCAAGCATCAAAGCATACTGACCTGCCTGTGACGTCTCACCGAGCTTTGTTGCCGTCAGGCGTACTGCATTTCCTTCTATGGCGTCAAATTTAATTTCGTAACCGTCAGAGGGCGCTGCATTTTT
>CABQGZ010000103.1 GCA_902463835.1 uncultured Lachnospiraceae bacterium | reverse complement strand
CTTCTGGGCGGCATACTGATTGCCTGGCTCATGAGCCAGACAGGGCTTCTTACCAGTGGCGCCAATGAATTGGGAGCTATGACCATTAAGATCGCAGCGGGAAAGACATCCCTCGCCTTCTGGCCTGCTCTTGTGATGGGCATTCTGTGCAACTGGCTTGTGTGTCTTGCGGTGTGGATGCAGACAGCGGCCAAAGATGTTGCAGGGAAGATACTTGCCATGTTCTTCCCCATCTGGCTGTTTGTAATCTCCGGATTTGAGCACAGCGTGGCCAACATGTATTACATACCTGCCGGAATTTTTGCCAAAGCAAATCCCAATCTGCTGGAAGCGGCCCGCACACTGGGCGTTTCCGAGCAGCTTCTGGCCAACCTGAACTGGGAGAATTTTTTTGCTGTGAATTTGCTCCCGGTCACCGTCGGCAACATTCTCGGGGGCGGTGTCTTCGTGGCGGGCATCTACTGGCTTTTGTATCGAAAGCGGTAATTAGCTGATAATGAATTATTGTTCGCGGCCCTTTGAACCTGCCCCTTCAAACCCAGTAGCCGCATGCGCACAATCAGGGTTTACAATTTCCCCCAAAAGTGCTATATTATGCCTTGGATAGTATTCCGAAAAGAAACTATACCAGGGCATATTTTTTTTGCCCGCAGGAAAACCACCTGCGGACACAGAAGCCGGGCATGGGAGATCACCCCTCGCCGGGCCAAAACCGGGCAGCTCATATCCCAACGGAATGAGACTCACTGTCACCGCCTAACACAAGGGAGGTGGTGCGATGGATATTGGATTTATCGGTGCAGGGAAAGTAGGGATCTCACTTGGCAGATACCTGAAAGAACACCGCATGCACATAACCGGCTATTACAGCCGAAGTCCCGTATCAGCAAGAGAAGCAGCAGAATTTACCGATTCAAAGGACTATCAATCAATCGACGAACTGGTGGATGAGAGTGAAGTCATATTTCTGACCGTTCCGGACGGCCAGATCGAAGGAGTATGGGAGCAGATGAAGCGTCTGCCTGTTGCCGGAAAAATCATATGTCATTGCAGCGGCGCGTTGTCGTCGGCCGTCTTTTCGGAAATAAGCCAGAGAGAAGCCTTTGGCTATTCCATCCACCCGCTTTTGGCGGTGTCGGATCGATTTCAATCATACAGAGAACTATCACAAGCATGTTTTACCATCGAGGGAGCAGAAGAAAAGCTGGGGGAAGTGGCCGGTCTGATCAGACTGTGCGGCAATCCGGTGGAGATCATTAACCCTGCGGTAAAACCAAAATATCATGCTGCAGCAGTCATGGCCAGCAATCTTGTAGTAGCCCTAAGCCATATGGCGGAAACACTGCTTGCAGAATGCGGCTTTTCACAGGAGAACGCTGCCAGGGCCCTTTTGCCCTTATTTTTCGGCAATGCGAAAGCAGTGGCTGAAAAAGGGGCCAGAGAAGCTCTGACAGGACCGGTAGAACGGGGCGATGTGAACACCGTGGAACAGCATATGGCTCTGCTCACCGGTGCGGAGCGTGAGATCTATCGGCTGCTCTCCCAGCAGGCAGCGGCGATTGCCGAGGAGAAGCATCCGGAGCGGGATTATGATGAAATGAAAAGGAGACTGACGAAATGAAACATACGGTGACAACCTTACAGAGACAGAAAGAAGAGGGCAATAAGATCACTATGTTGACCGCTTACGATTACTCCATGGCAAAGCTGATGAACGACGCAGGGATTGAGATGCTTCTGGTAGGAGATTCCCTGGGAATGGTTATGCTTGGCTATGAGGATACTTTGCCGGTAACCATGGAGGATATGCTCCACCATACGAAAGCCGTGGCCAGAGGAGCATCGGAAGCCTTTGTGGTGGCGGACATGCCATTTATGTCTTATCAGACCTCCGTGTACGATGCGGTGACAAACGCAGGAAGACTGATCAAGGAGGGCCATGCCAAGGCCGTGAAGCTGGAGGGCGGAGCCGCGGTCTGTGAGCAGATAGCTGCCATTGTGAAAGCATCCATTCCTGTGGTGGCACATATCGGCCTTACCCCCCAGTCCATCAATGCCTTCGGCGGTTTTAAGGTGCAAGGAAAAAGCGAAGAAGCTGCAAAGCAATTGCTTGAGGACGCCAGAGCAGTGGAGGCTGCCGGAGCCTTCCTGGTGGTTCTGGAATGTGTACCTGCCAGGCTGGCCAAGCGAATTTCTGAGATTCTTCGCATTCCTACCATCGGAATCGGGGCCGGAAACGGCTGTGACGGTCAGGTACTGGTATACCAGGATATGCTGAACATGTTCTCGGATTTCAAACCGAAATTCGTAAAGCAGTTTGGGAATATCGGCGATCAGATGAAGGAGGCTTTCAACGCCTATTCCAAAGAAGTAAAGGAAGGCACTTTTCCGGCGGAGGAGCATACGTACAAGATCTCCGATGACATTATAGAAAAATTGTACTAAAAGCAGCAGCTTTGACTAATTTCATTTTACAGGAGGAATCATCCTATGATAACAGCAAATACAGTAACAGAAGTAAGAACTCAGGTAAAGCAGTGGAGAGCCGCGGGTCTCACTATCGGTCTTGTCCCTACCATGGGCTATCTCCACGAAGGCCACGCCAGCCTCATTCAGAGAGCACGGCAGGAAAATGACAAGGTGGTAGTCAGCATCTTTGTCAACCCCATCCAATTTGGTCCCACCGAAGACCTGGAAGCATACCCCAGAGACTTTGAACGCGACAGCAAGCTCTGCGGGACTATGGGGGCAGATCTGATCTTTCATCCCGAACCCTCCGAGATGTACGCCCCGGATTTCTGCACCTATACAGATATGGACATGCTGACTGCCGGGCTGTGCGGCAAGAGCCGTCCCACCCATTTTAGAGGTGTATGCACAGTGGTGTCCAAGCTGTTCCATATCGCTGCCCCGGATAGAGCCTACTTTGGAGAAAAAGACGCTCAGCAGCTTGCAGTGATCCGACGTATGGTGCGGGATCTGGACTTTGACATTGAGATTGTAGGCTGTCCCATTGTCCGGGAGGCCGACGGCCTGGCCAAAAGCTCCCGTAACACCTACTTAAGCCCTGAAGAACGCAAAGCAGCGCTGGTTCTAAGCCGGAGCATCTTCGAAGGCCGCCGCATGGTTGAAACGGGAGAGAAGAAGGCTGCCGCAGTGAAAGAAAAAATGACGGAAATCCTTCAGTCAGAGCCTCTGGCCCGCATCGACTATGTGGAAGTAGTGGACTGGAACAACCTTCAGGCAGTCGATACAATTCAGGGTCCAATACTAACAGCTATCGCCGTATACATTGGAAAAACAAGACTGATCGATAACTTTATTGCATAAGGAGTACGCAATTATGACACTATCAATGTTAAAAGGAAAAATACACCGCGCTGTCGTAAAGCAGGCGGAGCTGAACTACGTGGGAAGCATCACCGTGGATCCCCTTCTCCTGGAGGCCGCCGACATCCTGGAATACGAGAAGGTTCAGATTGTGGACGTGGAAAACGGCAGCCGTTTTGAGACCTACACCATAGCCGGGGAATCGGGCAGCGGCATGATCTGTTTAAATGGCGCGGCAGCCAGGCAGGTTCAGGTGGGCGACCACGTGATCATCATGTGCTACTGCCAGATGACGGCAGAGGAAGCAAAAAGTCACAAACCCCATGTGGTATTTGTAGACGGCGAGAACCATATAGAATCCTGCGCGCGATACGAAAAGCACGGGGAGATAAAAGGATAGCCAGTCAAAGGGGGCATAAGTTCTTGCAGTCAGCTTTTTTTTGTTGTATCATGGAAGGCAGAAAGTAAATGGCAGTATAACAGACACTTGATATGAGAAGGAGAATGGAGCATGAAAAGACACGGATTCGCCATGGAAGTAAAGCCCGGCAGGATGCAGGAATACCGCTGTACACTGGGAGAGATCTGGCCAGGGCTCACAGAGTATCTTGACAAAAATGAGATTCATAACTTCAGCCTCTGGAATGTAGACCGGCTGATATTTGGATATTACGAAACGTCCGATGAAGCCCAGCGATCTAAAGTGGAAGAAAATTTGGAAGCCCAGCGTAAGCGGGATGAACTGATCCGAAAGATGGAGGACACCTTCCAGTGGATTTCCACACCGGGCGAAGAGATGCGGCTCATGTACCATAACTATGGCATTGTGAGAGAAAGCAAGGAGCTGATCCGCCACCGGGTATTTGTCACCAGATTAAAGCCGGGCTGTGAAGAGGAGTACAAGCGCAGACACGACGCTTTGATTGAACAGCGCGGCGATATAATAGACCAGGGGCCGGAGAGCAATTTCAGTATCTGGAGTGCCGGCGGTTACATCTTCGGATACTGTGAATTCGACACCACCATGGAGCAGGAGATCACGGAGGAGGCAAGACAGGCCACTATCGCCTGGGAGACAAAAATGCTGGAGATCATGGACTGGAGAACCAACGACATCGATTGGCTCATCGGAACATATCACCCGGGCATCGTCCGCCTGGCCTGGCATCAGTGACAGAGTTATGAGATTGAGTATGCCAGCTTCTAGAGCGGCAATCACTGAAAAATGTGATATGCTCTTGCCTTTTGCCTCAAAACATTGTAAAATGGAAATCGAAATTGAGGAAGCAAAAAGCAGATAAGGAGGCTTCAAAAATGAAATTAGGATTTGTAAGCGCCATTTTAGACCAGAGTAATTTCGAAGAGATGATCGACATTGCCAGCGACCTTGGCTTTACGTGTGTAGAGGTGGCATGCTGGCCCCAGGGCAAGGCGGAGCGGAGATACGCAGGCGTATCCCACATCGATTGCGAGCGAGTGATCGAGGACGACAGCTATGCCGCTTATGTGAAAGATTACTGCGCAGGGAAGCATGTGGAGATTTCCTCCCTGGCATTCTATCCCAACACCATGGACGGCGACCTTGAGAAGCGCCAGGCGGCGGTTGCGCATTTGAAGAATGTGATCAAAGCCAGCGCAAAGCTGGGCGTGAACATGGTGACTACTTTTATAGGAAGAGATCAGACAAAGAATGTGGAGGAGAACCTGAAGCTGGTGGCGGAAGTATGGCCGCCCATCCTGGAGCTGGCAAAGGAGCAGGGCGTCAGGGTTGCCATCGAGAACTGTCCCATGCTGTTCGGCGCGGATCAGTGGCCAGGCGGACAGAATCTGATGACCACCCCTGCCATCTGGAAAAAGGTGTTTGAGATTCTTCCCTACGAGAATCTGGGAATCAACTATGATCCGTCCCATTTTGTATGGCAGATGATCGACTATATTAAGCCGATCTATGAATTTAAGGATAAGATCTTCCATGTGCATTACAAGGATATCAAGCTGTATCCGGATCGCCTGGATCAGTGCGGTATCATGGCATATCCCCTTGAATTCATGTCCCCCAAGCTTCCGGGTCTGGGAGATGTGGACTGGGGCAAATATGTGTCTGCGCTGACTGATATCGGATACGATGGATACACCTGTATCGAGGTGGAGGACAAGGCCTTTGAGGGAACGAAGGAAAAAGTTCTTGACAGCTTAAGGCTGAGCAAGAAATATATGGAGAACTTTGTAATATAGGAGGAAATCGTAATGCCCAAAAGAACGGACATTCATAAAGTATTGATTATCGGGTCCGGCCCTATTATCATCGGCCAGGCCTGTGAATTCGACTATTCCGGAACCCAGGCCTGCAAGGCCTTAAAAAAGCTGGGCTATGAGATTGTGTTGGTTAATTCCAACCCGGCGACCATCATGACAGACCCGGAGACGGCGGATGTGACCTACATCGAACCGCTGAATGTGGAACGCTTAGAGCAGATCATTGCAAAGGAGCGCCCTGATGCGCTGCTTCCCAACCTGGGCGGGCAGTCTGGTCTGAATCTGTGCGCAGAGCTGAATCAGGCGGGGATTCTGGATAAGTACGACGTTAAGGTCATTGGTGTACAGGTGGATGCCATCGAGCGCGGGGAGGACCGTATTGAGTTTAAGAAAACCATGGATAAGCTGGGCATTGAGATGGCCCGCAGCGAGGTGGCATACTCCGTGGAGGAGGCGCTGGCCATTGCGGACAAGCTCAGCTATCCGGTGGTACTGCGGCCGGCCTACACCATGGGCGGAGCCGGCGGCGGACTTGTATATAATAAAGAAGAATTGAAGACTGTCTGTGCCAGAGGACTGCAGGCCAGTCTGGTGGGTCAGGTTCTGGTGGAGGAATCCATCCTTGGCTGGGAGGAATTGGAGCTGGAGGTAGTGCGGGACGCAGACAACAATATTATCACTGTCTGCTTCATTGAGAATATCGATCCTTTGGGTGTGCACACCGGAGATTCCTTCTGTTCCGCCCCCATGCTTACCATTTCTAAGGAGTGTCAGAAGCGGCTGCAGGAGCAGGCCTATAAGATTGTGGAGTCCGTGCAGGTCATCGGCGGAACCAACGTGCAGTTTGCCCACGACCCAGTGACAGACCGTATCATTGTTATAGAGATTAACCCGAGAACCTCCCGTTCCTCCGCGCTGGCCTCTAAGGCTACCGGCTTTCCAATCGCGCTGGTATCCGCCATGCTGGCCACCGGATTGACACTGAAGGATATCCCTTGCGGAAAATACGGGACTCTTGATAAGTACGTGCCGGACGGAGATTACGTGGTGATCAAGTTCGCGCGCTGGGCCTTTGAAAAATTCAAGGGTGTGGAGGACAAGCTGGGAACCCAGATGCGTGCGGTAGGCGAGGTTATGAGCATCGGCAAGACCTACAAGGAGGCATTCCAGAAGGCGATCCGTTCTCTGGAGACAGGAAGGTACGGCCTGGGCCATGCGAAGGATTTTGATACTCTGCCCAAAGAGGAGTTGATGCGTCGGCTGCAGACAGCTTCCAGCGAGCGTCACTTCCTGATGTACGAAGCCATAAGAAAAGGAGCTACCACAGAGGAGCTTCACGAGGCTACCAAGGTAAAAGCATATTTTATTGAACAGATGCGGGAACTGGTGGAAGAGGAGGAAGCACTGCTTTCCTGCAAGGGCAGTATGCCGGAGGATGCGCTGCTGATCCAGGCCAAGAAGGACGGATTTTCCGACAAATACTTAAGCCAGCTGCTGGAGATTGCGGAGGAAGAGATACGTAATCGCCGTATTGCGCTGGGCGTGGAGGAGGCCTGGGAGGGCGTCCATGTCAGCGGAACCGAAGATAGCGCCTACTACTATTCCACCTACAACGGGCCGGATAAGAACCCGGTGAATACAGAAAAGCCCAAGATCATGATCCTGGGCGGTGGACCAAACCGCATCGGCCAGGGTATTGAATTTGATTACTGTTGTGTCCATGCCTCCATGGCATTGAAAAAGCTGGGCTTTGAGACCATCATTGTCAACTGTAATCCGGAGACGGTGTCCACGGACTACGACACCTCCGACAAGCTGTATTTTGAGCCGCTGACCCTGGAGGATGTCTTAAGCATCTATAAGAAAGAAAAGCCTCTGGGCGTCATCGCCCAGTTTGGCGGTCAGACGCCGCTGAATCTGGCTTCGGAGCTGGAGAAGAACGGTGTGAAGATCTTAGGCACTTCCCCGGCGGTCATTGATCTGGCGGAGGATCGTGATCTGTTCCGGGCTATGATGGAGAAGCTTGAGATTCCCATGCCGGAATCTGGAATGGCTACCAACGTGGAGGAGGCAGTTGCCATCGCAGGCCAGATCGGCTATCCGGTGATGGTTCGTCCCTCCTACGTGTTGGGCGGCCGCGGTATGGAAGTGGTTTACGACGACGCCAGCATGACAGAGTACATGAAGGCGGCCGTGGGTGTTACCCCGGATCGCCCCATCCTCATCGACCGTTTCCTGAACCATGCCCTGGAGTGTGAGGCGGACGCTATCAGCGATGGAACACATGCCTTTGTGCCGGCGGTGATGGAGCATATTGAGCTGGCCGGAATTCATTCCGGAGACTCCGCCTGCATCCTGCCTTCGGTGCATATCTCACCGGAAAATGTGGAGACTATCAAGGATTACACCAGAAGGATCGCGGAGGAGATGCATGTAAAAGGTCTGATGAATATGCAGTACGCCATTGAGAACGGCAGAGTGTATGTGCTGGAAGCCAACCCAAGGGCATCCCGTACCGTGCCGCTGGTATCCAAGGTCTGCAATATCCGCATGGTGCCCCTGGCGACGGATATCATTACCTCAGAACTCACCGGACGTCCCTCTCCTGTTCCCGACCTGAAGGAGCAGGTGATTCCCAATTACGGGGTGAAGGAAGCCGTATTCCCCTTCAACATGTTCCCGGAGGTGGATCCCATCCTGGGACCGGAGATGCGTTCCACCGGTGAGGTGCTGGGACTGTCCCGCTCCTACGGCGAGGCATTTTACAAGGCCCAGGAGGCGGCCCAGTCCAGGCTTCCTTTGGGAGGCACTGTGCTGCTGTCTGTGAATAACAAGGACAAGGGCGAGGTAGTGGATGTGGCCAGAAGTCTCTGGGAAGACGGCTTTTGTCTGACTGCCACAGGAGGAACCTGTGATCTGATCGCAGCGGCAGGGATTCCGGTCACCAAGGTAAAGAAGCTGTATGAGGGACGTCCCAATATTGCGGACATGATCACCAACGGTGAGATCCAGCTGGTGCTGAACTCCCCCAGGGACAAGAATGACCGCCACGATGACAGCTATCTGCGGAAGGCTGCCATCAAGGCTAAAATTCCCTATATGACCACCATTGCTGCCGCTAAGGCTGCCGCAGAGGGTATCCACTATGTGAAGACCCATGCCACCGGGGAGCTGAAGTCCCTGCAGGAGCTGCACGGTGAGATACATGACAAGTAATAGAATATGCTGGGGGATCATGGGCACCGGAAGGATTGCCCACACCTTTGCGGATACATTAAAAAAGCTGGCGCAGGCCCAGATCTGCGCCGTAGGCTCCCGAACCAGGGAGAAGGCAGAAGCATTCGGACAGGAATATGATATTCCTGTCCGTTGCGGAAGCTACGAAACCTTTGTGCAGGAAGAAATGATCGACATTGTATATGTGGCCACGCCCATCGCCAGCCACTACGAGCATGTAAAGCTCTGCCTGAACGCCGGGAAGCATGTGCTCTGCGAAAAAGCGCTGACAGTAACAGCTGCGGAAG
>CABQGZ010000102.1 GCA_902463835.1 uncultured Lachnospiraceae bacterium | reverse complement strand
TGAGACGGCGATCGTGGTCATAGGCAGAACCGCTGGTGAGGATCGTGATGCGGCAGCGGAGAAAGGAAGTTATCTTCTGACGGATCTGGAGGAGGATATGCTGTCTAAGGTATGCAAGCGTTTTTCCAGAGTGATCGTTCTTTTGAATGTGGGAAGTATTATTGATATGAAATGGGTGGATCGCTATCAGCCCTCTGCCGTACTCTATGTATGGCAGGGCGGCATGGAGGGCGGTCACGGGGTGGCGGATGTGCTGATGGGGCGCGTGAATCCCTGCGGAAAGCTTTCCGATACCATTGCAAAAGATATCATGGATTACCCGTCCACGGAGAATTTTGGCGGAGCGCAGGGAAATTTTTACGCAGAAGATATCTATGTAGGCTATCGCTATTTTGAGACCTTTGCAAGAAAAAAGGTGCGTTATCCTTTTGGTTATGGTTTGTCTTACACCAGTTTCGAAGTGAGGCCTGCCTTGCTGGAGCGGAAGAACGCGACAGTGCTGAAAGCCATTGTTACAAATATCGGAGAAAAAGCCGGAAAAGAAGTAGTTCAGGTCTATGTAAAAGCGCCCCAGGGAAAGCTTGGAAAGCCCCTTCGGAGTTTGGCGGCCTTCGCCAAGACGAAGGAACTCCTGCCGGGCGAGAGCCAGGAGCTTACCTTTACCATATCGGATTCCACGCTGGCCTCCTATGATGACAGCGGTCTTTCCGGCTATCGTTCCGCCTATGTGCTGGAGGCGGGAAGCTATGAATTTTATCTGGGCAGTGATGTAAGAAGTAGCGCTCTGGCAGGTTCCTTTGAACTTGCAGAAACGAAAGTCGTTGAGCAGTTGACAGAAGCAGCTGCCCCGGCAGAGGCTTTCCAGCGGCTGCGCCCGACGGAATTCAGCGAAGAATTAACTCCGGCCTGGGAGGAGGTTCCCCTGCGCAGGGCGACAGTGGCGGATCATATCCGGGAGGATCAGACGGAGGCACTCCCTTATACCGGAGACCAGGGCTACCGCCTTGGGGATGTCTATGACGGTAAGGTATCCATGGAAGCGTTCTTAGCCCAGTTGTCCGATCACGATCTGTGCTGCATGGTGAACGGCGAGGGGATGTGCTCTCCCAAGGTAACTCCCGGAACAGCGTCTGCATTTGGGGGATTGACGGAGGAGCTTGTGCATTTTGGGATCCCCTGCGGCTGTTGTGCCGATGGTCCCTCCGGAATCCGTATGGACTGCGGAATGCCGGCCTTCAGCCTGCCGGGCGGCACCTGTCTGGCCTGTACTTTTAATGAAGAACTTAATGAAGAACTCTTTGCCATGGAGGGAGCGGAGCTTCGCAAGAACCATATTGACACCCTGTTGGGGCCGGGAATGAACATTCACAGGAATCCCTTAAACGGACGGAATTTTGAATATTTTTCCGAGGATCCCTATCTGACCGGAAAGCTGGCGGCGGCTCAGCTGCGGGGGATGAATCGTTTCGGCGTTACCGGGACGGTGAAGCATTTTGCAGGAAATAACCAGGAATTCCATCGCAAAGACTATAACGCGGTCGTCTCTGAGCGGGCCTTGCGGGAAATCTACCTGAAGGGATTTGAAATCGCCGTAAAGGAAGGCGGCGCCTATTCCATTATGACTACTTACGGTGCGGTCAACGGTGTCTGGACGGCGGGAAATTATGACCTTTTGATCACTATTCTGCGGGGAGAGTGGAGTTATAACGGTATGGTGATGACGGACTGGTGGGCGGATATCAACGAAGAGGGGACTACAGCATCTCAGGAGCAGCTGTCCGCCATGGTGAAAGCAGGAAACGATATCTTTATGGTGGCTGCGGATACAGAGGGACACATGGGCGACTTGGAGGAACATCTGGCGGATGGAAGCCTGAAGCGAAGTGTGCTTGTAAGGAGCGCAGCCAATATCTGCCGTGTGCTGCTGTGGTCTCCCGTCATGGATCGTTTCCTGGGAAGGATCAGCCAGGAGGAAAAGGAAGCCGCGGAGCAGATGCAGACGGAGGATAAGGTAGATTTTGACCTGCCTTACGCAGAATTTGAGGATTATCTGGAGCTGCCGGCAGAGGATGTCTGTACGGATCGCGGAAGCCAGGTGATGTACGGGATAAAAGCGGAACGCATGGGAGCCTTTGAACTGCACATGATCGTGAAGGTGGACGCCCTGGACGTGGCGCAGGTATCGGTATCCGCATTTGTGAACGGTACGCTGACCGGAAGCCTGACGTTAAACGGAACAGACGGGAAATGGGTGGAAGTCTGCCTGCCGCTGGGAGAGATCCGGTTTACAAACAGTTACATACGCTTGTATTTTGCCCAGAGCGGAATGAAGATTGCGAAGATGGCGGTTGTTCGTATATAGCGCCTTCCAGTGAAAGGGTTTGGAATATGACAATAATTGAGAAGCCCCCGGAATTTTTTCAAGAAGAGAGCCCCTTTTTTGGGGGTGGAACATATCTGGGCAGTGGACGATGGGAAACTCATTTTCATCGGGAGTACGAGCTGTTTGGAGTTACAAAGGGGAATGTGGCTGTTGCAATCTCAGGGGAAAAGAAAGAACTGAGCGATGGCCAGATTGCCGTTATCAGCAGTCTGGAAAATCACAGCTATGAAATGAAAGAACAGGCGGAGGTTTTCTGTTTTCATGTGGGAGCGCAATATCTCATAGAATTTCAGTCTTTATATCAGGATCGACAGCTGCCCCGGTGGCTTATGGACGCAGCGTACAATCAGATCATTTATGGACAGATCAAACCGTTGCTTGATATTTCACCGGAACAGGTCATAGAGCTGAGGCGAGTGGGGATCGTCTGTGAATTGCTTTCCGATATTATAGCGCATTACGGTACGGCTGATAAAAGAAGTATACCGGAGATGGATGATACCTTGATCACAGAAGTTCTGCAGTATATCTACGAGCATTACAATGAGGATATCACACTGAAGTTTCTTGCGGATGAGTTCTGTATTCCATGGAAGACCCTTGGAAAGAAGCTTTATCAAAGAACCAATGTGGATTTGCGTATATTTGTGAATGATATTCGCTTACAGAAGGCGATGCAGATGCTGGATGATCGCTCCAATCGGAATAAGAGTCTGGATGAGATATTGTCGTTGTGCGGCTTTCACAATAAGGCAACGTTCTATCGGTGCTATGAGCGCTGTTACGGACGAAGTTTCAAATAGAGCAGAGAGGTTCCTATGACGGACAGAGAATTGAGGCGGCTGAGCCGCAGCGAACTGCTGGAGATGCTCATCGCTCAGATAGAAGAAAATGAAAAACAAAAAGCACAATTGACTGAAATGAAAGAACGTCTGGAAAGCAGGGAGATCGCCATCAGCCAGGCCGGTTCCATCGCAGAGGCTGCTTTGGCTCTCTCCGGTGTATTTGAAGCAGCCCAGGACGCCGCAGCGCGGTATTTGGAGAATGTCAGGAGACTTAACAGCGAACAAGAGATCCTCCGCCAGCGCATGAAGGCGGAAGATGTCGAAAAAAGGGGTGATACCCAATGAAAAGGAAGAGAGAAGCTGCTTTGGAGCCTCCCAGCTTAAAGCAGCTTCGGAAGGAGTTACATAGAGAACAGTATAAGAGACGTTATTATCAGGTGTTTCGAAGTACCATTTATACCCTTGCGGTGGTGGCTGCCGCAGCGGTTCTGGTGGCCGTGCTGGTGCTCCCTGTCTTGCAGATCTATGGCAGTTCCATGGTTCCTACTTTGCGGGAGGGAGACATCGTGCTCTCTGTGAAGGGAACAAAGTTTGAAAGCGGCGATCTGGTATGCTTTTACCTGGGGAATAAGCTTCTGGTAAAGCGCTATATCGCAGGACCAGGCCAGTGGGTGAACATTGATGAGGATGGGAATGTGTATGTGGACGAGGTTCTGCTGGAGGAACCATATCTGGTGGAAAAGGCTCAGGGAGAGTTGAATATAGAATTGCCCTGTCAGGTTCCGGATGGACGGTATTTCGTCCTGGGGGATCACCGCAGTACTTCGGTGGATTCCCGCAATACGACGGTGGGATGTGTTGCCGATGAACAGATCGTTGGAAAGATCATTTTTCGAATTTGGCCACTGTCGGATTTTGGAACAGTGGAGTAGAAGAGGTGTTGTGGATATGAGACATGAGGCGTTGAAAAAAGCCGCCGAATATACGAAAGCACACAGGAAAAAACGGAATTGGCTAAGGGTTGTCACTGGCCTTGCGGCAGTGGTGGTGTTCTGCACGGTTTACGCACTTATATTGCCGGTAATCACCTTGGAGAATACAGAAGGAAACATGACCGGACAAGATGCTGCTGTGACGTTGCAGTCGCTTTGGAATGGGCGGGCGGCTGGAGGAGAGAATCCGTTGACGGAGGATAGAGCCTACATTGAGCTGAATATGGGACAAAACACGCAGGATACCAGCGGAGGCATCATGGACGGTTCGGAACCATTTGATAAGGATAAGACGGGGGATGGTTTTGACGCGGATGGAGGCAACCGGGTGGTTCGTACCTTCGATACGGTAAAATATAGCTTCTATTATGCGACCCGGTGGCATGATAAGGACGACACAGGGCATTATGATTCTGCCAGAGTTTATTTTGAGTTTCTGCTGCCTGCGAACAATGATCAGGCCATGTTCAGCGTGGATGATATGGCCTGGCTGAAGACAGACGTTGTCTCTTATGTTTACGAGAAAGAGCCGATTACAATAGAAGGCGTCTCCTATCAGATACTTCACGGCAGTTTCCAGGATATACGAGAGGGATCGGATATTACTGCGGCCGTCCGAAGCCAGGAGGTGGTCATTCGTGTGCTGAATAGCAAGAATGGTTTCGAGATCCAACCGATTTTCTCCATGTGGCTGGAATGTAATGATGTCCAGATACGTTGTGAGAACAACATTCCAAAGGATACTGCTTATAAGAATGGATCTTATTGTCATAGCCATCAAAAGTGCGAGATAGCAAGTATTCGGCCGGATAAGGTGACGGTGACCTGTACCCCGCGATATGATGTAACCTTAAAACAAGGGGAGATTTCCAAGTGCAGCTGGGCGGGAGATTTTGACTTTTCCACCGGTAACGATTCTGCGCTGGATCAGACGAATACATTTCAGGACAGTGATGACTGGGATCTGTCCAAAGTGGCGGAGGGCATAGTATCCATTCCGTCCGGCGGATATGCAGGAAATCTCCAGTTTCGGAAGAAATTTTCGGATATGGATCTGACTGTGAAGGTGCAGGATCACCCGGATGGTAAGGGAGATATCAGAACAGGAATCTATGTGGATTTTGACAATGGAGAGACGATCCATTTCAGCGTTGTGCATGAGAAAAGTAAGGGAAACAGCCCGAAGGTCCAGACCATGGACGGCACCTTGTTTGAATGGAATAGCTGGGGCGACCTGACAGAGGAAGAGGCTACACAGTATCAGACGGCAGAAGGAATTGATTACCGGATTGTACGAGAGGGAACGTACTTTTATCAGTATATTGGAGAACGCCTGGTGGCAACCCATGACCTGAGCGCGCATATCACGGCAGATACGGCGGCGACAGTGAGTATCTGGCACTGGGGGGATGAGGGTGCAAGGATCGATATCCCGTTCGTCCTTGGAAATTCTGTATGGAATGGGCGCATCAACGGATATGGTATCCGGCTGATGGTGAAGGGGCTGGATGCGGAGCATGGACTGCGGGGCTGCGAATTGCCAAGCGAGGGCGATACTATTGAGTTTGATATAACACTCGTGACGAAGTACACAGATTCCAGCAGCGGTGTGTCAGAGAATGTAACTACGGAGTTTAAGCCGCTGGTATGGAGCGTGGATGCATTTGAGGCAGGAGATAAACAGCAGGATGGACGTGATGTGAACAAGGGCGGTATCAATGGGGGATTGCCTGTTTATGCTGCACCGCTCAATCACACAGAAGAAGGCAACCCGTCTGAATCCTGCAAAAATGGCGGTACATGGACCTTTACGGATGGTGGCGCTGATACGTATGAGGGAGAAGTTCATCGACGTATCCATGTCAAAGTGTCCGGTTACACCTTTGATCCAACGCATCTGCCCTCCACCTACTATGGCGGCGCCAGTATGAATGATAGAGCAGAGTTCTATAACCGTGACGTACTTGGGAGCAGCGGTACTGAGTATTGGAACATCCGGCAAGCGGTGTTTTCTGCCGGCGAAATGTGGGTGGTCACGCCATTCTACAATCAGGCGGGAACAGATCCTGAGCATTATATTACCGCAGTAAAAAATGCCCCCGACCTTACCATGCAGCAGAGTATTTTCGCCCGGGACATCGAAGTGAAGGACTGCGACAACCATTTCAAATATAGGAAAGAGGACAAACTGGATCAGCTGAATGCTTCTGTTACGCTGAGAAATCCCGGCACTTTTGAATCTGGTGTGGCTTTTTTGAAGCCATTTGGCGGCTGGAACGAGTCTTTGATAGATAAGTGTTTTGATGGGATGGATGTACTGAAGGATTACGCAACTCCCGGCACCTATACAGATCTGGAGGCTTATGTTTTTAATGATGGAGCGGAGGGCGAAAATGTCTGCGTTGCTTACAATCTGATGGTTAAGTTTGACAATGCGTTCTTCGAGCCGGTAACAGCGGAAGCACTGGTGAATGCAGGTTGTGGTGGGAGCATAGATTCTAACGGGAATATACAAGGTGTCAATTTTCGAAACGAGGGGAGTATTTCTAAGTATGCAGCCTTTGATTGGATCGATTGGCCGAATTACGGAAAGGTGCAAATTGCAGGAGCATGGGCGCCCACTATACTGTATGGCACGATCCATGAGGGGAAGGGATGGGATCACAAGGAACAAATGCCGGATGGAGTGGACTATGATAGTGAAATGATGAAGGCTACGGCGGATGATATAGAATGGTATCGTTCTCTGGAGGATATGAAAGCTGACGGAAAAGAATGTGTGGCGGTTCTGATGGAATTACATAATGTTGCAAACGCTTTGGAAAACGGATATATGACGATGAACCATCTGCATCTGTCGGTTCACGGGAAGATAAAGGACACAGTGAAATCTGGTTATGTCTATGCTGTCACAAATAATGCAGCCGCGTGGACAAAGAGAGATGTGAAGCATCTGGTGAAAGAGAAATATGATGGTCAAGAGGGGATAGAAAAATACCAGGAGTATGTCCACTATTATTTCCCAAGCTACGGGAATGACAATGGAAAAGGTATCTTTCTTGATTTTCCAGAACCCACCCATGAGCGCAGCTGGAAGCGATGTACAGGAGTTGGACAAGGAGCGCCTACAGAGGGCAATAACGGGTTTGGAACTTCCGTCAAATCGAAAGTGGATGGAAACGGAATATTTTATGATGGTACGGGCGGCCGTTATTATCAGGATAATATATATGTGGTACCTTACAAGTCCGAGGTTGATATTAAGGTCGCGCAAACGATTGAAGGGGGCAGCTCGCGAGCTGTTTATGATCAAGATCAGAACCAGCGGGTGGTAGATTATATGGTAATGCCCAAATTTGTCTGTTCCCGCCCTGTCACAAGTGGTGATGACCACAAAACTATATATACGGATGCGACGCTGACGGTCACTCTGCCGAGAGGACTGGAATATTATCCCGATACCGCCACATGGGGCGGATTATATATGCAGGACCCGTTTTGCAGCCAGCCGGGAACTGTCTCAGGCGGACAGACGCTGGAAACGCAGATAGAGAAAAACGAGGATGAAAGTACAACGCTGACCTGGGTGCTGAAAAACGTGCCGTTGAGTGAGGGATCAAAGGTTTTTGAACCGATTTATTTTTCCTGCCGAATTGGCAATTCCAGCGATCCGACCAAGGATGTGACAAATGGACAGACGCTGAAGGTTCAGACGGATATCTACAGCTCGATCGACCCAGGCGTAATACATGGTTCTGCTTATAACAATCAGTCCAGTACCGATATTCAAATCTCCAAGAGCACGGCTCTGTCGATCATCAAAACAGCGGATCAGAGCGTGGTGGATTTGGGAGACACACAGGGCTTTACCATGAAAGTATACAATAGCAGTGATGTTCCTTATACAGGATGGATTGCGGACATACTTCCCAAAAGCGGCGTGGGACACAGCAGTTATAACGGAAATC
The DNA here is from genome assembly GCA_902463835.1 of uncultured Lachnospiraceae bacterium. Classification (GTDB taxonomy): domain Bacteria; phylum Bacillota; class Clostridia; order Lachnospirales; family Lachnospiraceae; genus 14-2. The sequence goes on along the minus strand of CABQGZ010000102.1, from coordinate 1,022 downwards.
TTCGCGTGGAGGAATTTAACATTGTCGCGGCTATATGCCTACCTGGCATGAAGTTCTACTACACAACGGATTCGAGTATCAGCAGTGTGACAGATGTGAGACGCTTGAATATAGATGATAAGACCAACCTTGACAGCGCGGGCAGGAAGTGGACCGAGTTTCAGTTGGATGAAAATTTGTCATGGAAATCAAATGTTGATGCAACGTCGGAGCCGATTACAGCGATTGCGTATCAATACACAATTCCAGGGAAGATGATGATAGCGATGCATATCACGTTGTCATTGCCGGATGGAAAACCGGGGGACGTGATCCACAACAAGCTGCTGCTGGATAATCTGTTGAGCAGCGACCGCAGCCAGATTGTATCCCGTACCCTGGAGGGACTAACCTGGATGGATACGAACTTTGACGGTATTCAGAATGATGGAATTGAGGATGCGGCGAGTCTCAACCGTCTTTCCGGTGTGAAGGTGGAGCTGCTGAAGCTTAAGAATAACGGCGACTCCACAGAAGAGGGCGATTATGAGCCATACCATTATCAGGGGAAGGCTTCACAACCTCCGGTTGTAATAGAAACCGGACAGCAAGTCAGCGTACTGGCAGTCCAACCGGATAACACGGAGAATTGGAATCCGGCAGAAACCTATGAGAAGGGTCGCTACAAATTCACCGATCTGCCCGCTGGAACTTATGCCGTGAGATTTACAGACGGAAGCGGAGCCACAAAGATTACACCCCTCATAGCCTCCCCCAGCAACAGGGGAGAAAATGATACCATAGATTCTGATGGCATAGCAACTTACACGCCGGACAGATCCAGTCTGCAGAGGACATTTATTCCTGGGATTGTGCTGCCCACAGTGGAGAAACAGCAGGTTGCTCACTATGAATCTAAATACCACGACAGCGGCTTCTATGAGAGGGGCGTTGAATTGCCCCAGACCGGAGGAAGCGGCACATTACCGTATACGTTCAGTGGAATCGCTATTATGGGAGGAACACTGTTGTATTATAAATGC
>CABQGZ010000101.1 GCA_902463835.1 uncultured Lachnospiraceae bacterium | reverse complement strand
CCTTTGGGAGTCCAGGGGAATGGTCATTGGCATTATCCTGCTTTTGATCGTGCAGGCATATTGTGATCTGTCTCTGCCCCAGTATACCTCCGATATTGTGGATATTGGGATTCAGCAGAATGGCATTGACCATATCGCCATGGAGGAGATGCGGCAGGAGACCTTTGAGGGCTTAAGCCTGTTTTTGTCCCAGGAGGATGCAGCAGAATTTGCTGACAATTATACTTTTTCGGAGAATGGCACGTATCAGTTGATGGCAAAGGATGACGAAACGCTGGAGGAACTGGATGCGATGCTTGGTATGCCCATGGTGGTTCTCTCTGGCATACGGGAATCCGACGAGATTGATATTGCCGGGATTAAGGGAATGATAGAGTCCGGCGCCATGACAAGAGAGCAACTTCTGGAGATGGAGAACCAACGGAAGGAAGAGATGGGAGACATGAGTGATTCCATCATCCGGCAGAGGGCGGTTCTGGCGGTAAAGGGAGAGTACGAGGCCCTTGGCTGGGATCTGGGTGATTATCAGATGCACTATCTGCTCATCACCGGGGCAAAGATGCTGGGCATCACGGTGGTGATGATGGCGGCAGCCATTCTGGCCGGTCTGATGGCCTCCTATACCTCCGCCAAGGTGGGGCGGAATCTGCGGAGCAGAATCTTCCAGAAGGTGGTATCCTTCTCCCATGGAGAGATGGATCGATTCTCCACAGCCTCTCTGATCACCAGGAGCACCAACGACGTTCAACAGATTCAGATGGTCTGCGTCATGCTGCTTCGGATGGTGCTGTATGCGCCGATTCTTGGCATAGGCGGTGTCTTTAAGGTACTGAATACCAGGACGGGAATGGGCTGGATCATCGCGGTGGCTGTTGGAACTATCCTGGTGCTTGTGGGAATTCTGATGGGAATCGCCATGCCAAAGTTTAAGAAGATGCAGATCCTGGTGGATAAGCTGAATCTGGTATCCAGGGAGATATTGACCGGAGTGCCGGTAATCCGTGCCTTTTCCAGAGAGAAGCATGAGGAACAGCGGTTTGCCGCGGCCAATAAAGAACTGATGTCCACCCAGCTGTTTACCAGCCGGGTCATGACCTTCATGATGCCGGCCATGATGCTGATCATGAATGGCATCACCGTGTTGATTGTCTGGATGGGAGCTCATGGCATTGATCTTGGGAACCTGCAGGTGGGCGATATGATGGCTTTTATCACATATACCATGCAGATCGTCATGTCCTTCTTGATGATCACAATGATATCTGTGATGCTGCCCAGAGCAGGTGTGGCGGCGAACCGTATCGATGAGGTGCTTAAGGTGGAACCGGCCATCCGGGACAAGGAGAAAACACAGGATGACAGCCGACAGGAGTGGAAGGGTGTGGTGACCTTTGAGGATGTGTCCTTCCGGTATCCGGGAGCGGATGAGGATGCCTTGGAGCATATCAGCTTTACCGCAGAACCGGGGAAGACTACGGCTATTATCGGAAGCACCGGCTGTGGCAAATCTACACTGCTGCACCTGATTCCCAGGTTCTATGACGTGACTGGCGGAAGAATCACCATGGATGGGGTGGATATCCGGGATCTTTCCCAGCACAAGCTTCGAAGTCTTCTGGGCTTTGTTCCCCAGAAGGGCGTACTCTTTTCGGGGGACATCGAATCCAATATCCGATTCGCCGGGGAACAGGTCAGCGAGGAACAGATGGTGGAGGCGGCAGAGATTGCCCAGGCCATGGAATTCATTGAACAGAAGGAAGAAAAGTTCAAAAGCGCCATCGCTCAGGGCGGAACCAACGTGTCCGGCGGACAGAAGCAGCGGTTGTCCATTGCCAGAGCCATTGCGAAGCAGCCCAAGGTATTTCTCTTTGACGACAGCTTCTCCGCCCTGGACTACAAGACGGACGCGGTTCTTAGAAAAGCCCTTCATGAGAAAATCTCCGATGCGGCTGTGATCATCGTAGCGCAGCGCATCAGCACAATCCTCCACGCAGATCAGATCATTGTGCTGGAGGACGGCAGGATCGCGGGAAAAGGCACCCACGCACAGCTGCTTCGCAGCTGCGAGACATATCTGGAGATTGCGAAATCTCAGCTCTCCGAGGCGGAGCTTGGGAATCATTCTGAGGAATCCGAACTGCAGCCCGACGAGGCAGAGACTGGCGGAAATCCTGTGGAGGCGAAGGAAAGCAATCGTGTGACAGCGCAGAGAGGAGGTACAGATCATGAGTGATGCAGCGAGAAGACCCATGCGCCACAGAGGACCGGGCGGTCCGGGGGGCGGCATGATGCCAGGTGAGAAGGCGAGGGACTTTAAAGGAACCCTGGGGAAAATGCTGGGGTATCTTGGAAGATATAAGATTGGTATCTTGTTTGTGGTATTGTTTGCCGTTGGCGGCACCATTTTTGATATTGTTGGGCCGAAGATATTAGGAAAGGCTACCACCGAGATTTTTAACGGACTTATGGGTAAGCTGTCTGGGCAGGGCGGTATCGACTTTGTTAGAATCGGGCAGATTCTGCTGTTTTTGCTTGGCCTGTATCTTTTGAGTGCACTGCTGACCTTTATTCAGGGGTTGATCATGACGGGTATTATCCAGAAGATCAGCTACCGGTTCCGGGAGGATATCTCAAAGAAGATCAACCGGATGCCCATGAAATATTTTGAATCCAAGACGGTGGGGGAGGTGCTGTCACGCATCACCAATGATGTGGATACCCTGGGTCAGGGCTTGAGCCAGAGTGTGACGCAGCTGATCAGCGCAGTGACTACCCTTATCGGCGTGCTGGTCATGATGCTTTCCATTAGTCCACTGATGACCCTGATTGCATTTGTGATTTTGCCTGTATCAGCAGTTTTGATTGGCATCGTCGTTAAATTTTCCCAGAAACACTTTGTGAATCAGCAGAAATATCTGGGGCAGGTAAACGGTCAGGTGGAGGAGGTATTCAGCGGGCAGAACATTGTCAAGGCATTTAATAAAGAAGCAGATATGCTGGAGGAATTCGATGAGACCAACGGAAAGCTGTTCCAGTCCGCCTGGAAATCACAGTTCCTGTCCGGCCTGATGCAGCCTATTATGAATTTTGTCAGCAATCTTGGGTATGTGGCCGTGGCGGTTGTGGGCGGCGTGCTGACGGCGAAAGGAACCATTGAAGTGGGGGATATCCAGTCCTTCATTCAGTATGTGAGAAACTTTACGCGGCCTATCATGCAGGTGGCACAGGTATCGAATATGCTTCAGTCCACGGCAGCTGCGGCGGAGCGTGTCTTTGAGTTCCTGGGAGAAGAGGAAGAGGATCTGGTGGCGGAATATCCGGTAAAGCTTGCGAAGATGGAAGGCAGCGTATCCTTTGAACACGTGCAGTTCGGCTATGACCCGGAGAAAATCATCATCCATGACTTCAATTGTCAGGTGAACCCGGGCCAGATGGTTGCCATTGTAGGGCCCACCGGAGCCGGCAAGACCACTATGGTGAAGCTTTTGATGCGGTTCTATGATGTGAATGAGGGATGCATCAAGGTGGACGGATACAATGTGAAGGACTTCAACCGCGGCGAGCTGCGGGAGAATTTTGGCATGGTTCTTCAGGACACCTGGCTCTTTAAAGGCACCATCATGGAAAATATTCGCTACGGTCGTCTGGACGCCACTGATGAAGAAGTGATTGCGGCAGCAAAAGCGGCTCACGCCCACCATTTCATTCAGACGCTGCCCGGCGGTTATCAGATGGAGCTGAACGAGGATGCCAGCAACGTGTCCCAGGGACAGCGGCAGCTTCTTACAATTGCGAGGGCGATCCTGGCGGATAATCCGATCCTGATCCTGGATGAGGCGACTAGCTCCGTGGATACCAGGACGGAGAGCCGGATCCAGAGAGCCATGAATAACCTGATGAAAGGACGCACCAGCTTTGTGATCGCCCATCGGCTGTCCACCATCAAGGATGCGGATGTGATCCTGGTGATGAAGGACGGCGATATCATCGAGCAGGGGGATCATGAGACGCTGCTTGCGAAAAATGGATTCTATGCGAATCTGTATAATTCTCAGTTTGAGGAGGTAGGGTGAAGGAAAATTATTTAAAGTTTACTGCATTTTGCTCGTAGGGGTGAATTACGACAAGGATGCCCCGGTTGGAAAGCGAAAGCATGCATGTAAGATAGAGAAAAATAATTGAAAAGCACCGCCCCTTCGTTTCGTTTTCGAGGGGGCGGTGTTCTATTGTCAAATTTTTTGTCAAATTTTTCATTTTCCAGTTGACAAATCCTCTCCGATAGCATATAATTCCTATATACTAAGTAGGAAATAAAATCTGCAAGAGAAACAAAAAGAGAATGGAAAGGATGAGTATTATGGAAAATATTTATACCGGCGCAATCGAAATTGTCGGCAACACTCCCTTGCTGGAGGTAACACGTTTAGAGGAATCTTATCAACTGAAAGCAAAAGTATTAGCAAAATTGGAATATTTCAACCCTGCCGGCAGCGTCAAGGATCGCGCTGCAAAGTACATGATTGAAGACGCTGAGGCGAAAGGACTTCTGAAGGAGGGCTCCGTTATCATAGAGCCTACCTCAGGGAACACGGGAATCGGCCTTGCGGCCATCGCTGCGGTGAAGGGCTACCGCATCATACTCACCATGCCGGAGACCATGAGCGTGGAGCGCAGAAACATGCTGAAGGCGTACGGCGCGGAGATTGTTCTCACCGACGGAAGCAAAGGCATGCGGGGGGCAATCGAAAAGGCGAATGAGCTGGCAAAGGAGATTCCAGGCAGCTTTATCCCGGGGCAGTTCGAGAATCCGGCCAATGCAAGAGCGCACAGAGAGACGACCGGGCCGGAGATATGGAGGGATACGGACGGAAAAGTGGATATCTTTGTGGCCGGCGTGGGTACTGGTGGAACAATCACCGGTGCAGGCGCTTATCTGAAGGAGCAGAATCCCCAGGTTCAGGTGGTAGCTGTAGAACCGGCTGCCTCACCAGTATTGTCGGAAGGAAGGGGCGGCGCCCACAAGATTCAGGGCATCGGTGCAGGCTTCGTACCGGAGCTGCTGGATACGAAGATTTACGACGAAGTGATTCGTGTGGAGAATGAGGATGCTTTCGAAGTGGGGAAGGAGATCGCGAAAAAAGAAGGGATTCTTGTGGGCATCTCCTCCGGCGCAGCCATGTGGGCGGCACTTGAACTGGCGAAGCGTCCGGAGAACGAAGGCAAGACCATCGTTGTACTTCTTCCCGACAGTGGAGACCGGTATTATTCCACACCGCTGTTCCAGGAGTAGGCAATTTTGAAAGAGAAAGAGGAGTAAAAGATGAGTAAAGTAACGAGAGCAGAACGGGAATTGAGGTTTGAGACATTACAGCGGCACGCAGGGCAGGAGACGGCGGATCCGGTGACAGATGCCAGGGCAGTGCCCATATATCAGACCTCCTCCTATGTATTTCACAACAGTGACCATGCGGCTGCAAGATTCAATCTGTCGGATGCAGGCAATATCTATGGGAGACTGACCAATCCCACCCAGGATGTATTTGAACAGCGCATGGCGGCGCTGGAGGGCGGAGTTGCGGCTCTTGCAGTAGCATCCGGAGCAGCGGCCATCGCCTATACCTTTGAGAATCTGGCTCATGCCGGGGAGCATATCGTATCGGCACAGAATATTTACGGAGGAACTTATAATTTTCTGTCGCATACCTTCCGGGATTACGGTGTGACCACCACATTTGTTGATCCCTTCGAGAAAGGGGCTTTTGAAAAAGCCATTCAGGAGAACACGAAGGCCATATTCATTGAAACTTTGGGAAACCCCCGATCCGAGGTCATTGACATCGAGGCGGTGGCAAAGATTGCGCATGCCCATCAGATTCCGCTGGTGGTAGACAATACCTTTGGAACGCCATACCTTGTCCGGCCCATTGAATACGGGGCAGATATCGTGGTGCACTCTGCAACCAAATTTATCGGAGGACATGGAACGACCATCGGGGGCGTCATTGTGGACAGCGGCAAGTTTGACTGGGAAGCGTCCGGCAAATTTCCGTCCCTGACAGAACCAAACCCCAGCTATCACGGCATCAGCTTTACCAAAGCGGTGGGAGCTGCGGCATTTGTGACGAAGATTCGTGCAATCCTGCTGCGTGATACGGGAGCTACTCTGTCGCCCTTCCATGCGTTCTTTTTCTTACAGGGTTTAGAGACCTTGTCCCTTCGGGTGGAACGTCATGTGGAGAACACCAAAAAGGTGGTGGAGTATTTGAGCAACCATCCCCAGGTGGAGGCGGTGCACCATCCCTCGGTAACTGAGGATGAGAGCCAGAAGGCCCTTTATAAGAAGTATTTTCCCAATGGCGGCGGTTCTATTTTTACCTTTGAGATCAAGGGGGACGCCAGAAAGGCCATGGATTTTATTGACAATCTGGAACTGTTCTCCCTGCTGGCCAATGTGGCGGATGTGAAATCCCTGGTGATCCATCCGGCTTCCACCACCCATTCCCAGCTGAACGAGCAGGAGCTTTTGGCCCAGGGAATCAAACCAAACACCATTCGTCTGTCCATCGGAACGGAACACGTTGACGACATTATTCAGGATTTGGAGGAGGCTTTCAAAGCCGTACAATAATATGAAAATATCTACAAAAGGACGCTATGCCCTGCGTTTGATGCTGGATTTGGCGCTCCAGGAGAATCAGGAACCGGTGCGGCTAAAAGACATTGCGGCAAGGCAGGAGATTTCTGTCAAATATCTGGAACAGATCATATCCGTATTGCAGAAGGCAGGCTATGTAAAAAGTATACGGGGACCCTTTGGGGGCTATCATCTGATGAAAGCCCCCGGGGAGTATACCGTGGGAATGATTTTGCGGCTGATCGAGGGAGACCTGGCTCCTGTGTCCTGTCTGGAGGACGAGGTAAATACCTGCCCCAGACAGGGGAGCTGCGTCACCCTGCGTCTTTGGAAGGAGTTGGATGCAGCTGTCAAAGGGGTCATAGACAAATACACGCTGGAAGATCTGGTGGAGTGGTCGAAGGAAGGATCCCTTGACTACATTATCTGATACCGCTTCGACCAGCAGCAAAATGGAAGCGGTGACCGGGTAAGCTTCAAAGCCGATACCGCTCCATCCAGTAGTCAATCTGAAGCAGGTATGCCATCATCTGTGGGCCGGCCATGAGCTGTCCGTACCAGGGTTTTCCATAATCTTTGGGGCTGTCTAAGAACCTCAATACCTTCTTCTTATCTACGATCCGCAGGAGAGGAGAATGGCGCTGATTCAGCACCCGCCTTAAGCGTCCGGCCAGCAGCTTTTCATAACCCGTATCGTAGGTCTTTGGATACGGGCTTTTTTTGCGGAATAAGACCTCCGGCGGCAAAAATTTTTTTCCAACCTCAATGAGCAGACTCTTAGTCTGCCCTTCCCGGCTCTTCATATCCCAGGGAATATTGTAGACGTACTGGAGAATGCGATAGTCCGCAAAAGGCACCCGGGCCTCCAGGCCGCAGTGCATGCTGGTGCGATCCATTCTGTTCAAAAGTGTAGCCATGAACCAGCGCACAGAGAGCCATGCAATTTCCCGCCTGCGGGCCTCACCCGGAGTCTCACCCTCCAGCGCCGGCGTCTCTTTTAAGGAAGTCTCATAAGCGTTTCTGGCGTATTCTTCAATGTGGTGCTCTCGCAGAAAATCTTCCTGCAGCAGTAAGGTGCGGGGCTCCATATCGTAAGACCATGGGAAATGATTCCGTTTCATCATGTCATCCCGGTGGAACCAGGGATAACCGCCAAAGATCTCATCTGCACATTCCCCGGTCAGTGTGACGCGGTGGGTCTTTGAGACCTGGGAGCAAAAATAGAGCAGGGAGGATTCCACATCCGCCATGCAGGGAAGATCCCTGGCGGTCACCGCATCGAAAAGGCCATTGGCCTGATGCTTGTTGTCGCACTCCAGGTATGTATGATCGCTGCCCAGATGAGAGACCATAATGTCCACAAAGGGCCGGTCCTGGGAGGATTGAAAAGCATTTGCTTTGAAATTCTCCTGATTCCCGGCAAAATCAAAGGAGAAGGTCTTTAACTGACGATTGGTTTCTGCAAGCTTTTGGCTGCAGATGGCGGACACGAGGCTGCTGTCTAGCCCGCCGGATAAAAACGTGCAGATGGGTACGTCAGATACCATCTGCCGCCGCACACTGTCCGTCACCAGATAAGAGACCTTTTCCACCGTCTGCTCATAAGTGTCGGTGTGGGGCTGTGCCGTAAGCTGCCAGTAACAGCAATCGGAAAGGCCAGTGGGAGAAAGGGTGATAAAATGACCTGGGAGCACCTCCTTCATACCTGCAAAGACACCACAGCCGGGGGTTCTGGCAGGTCCCAGACCAAGAATCTCGCACCAGCTTTCTTCATTCAACTGGGGGCGTATGCCATAGGCAAAGAGCGCCTTGGGCTCCGAGCCAAAGACAAAAGAATCCTCGGTTTGCTGATAGAAGAGTGGTTTTACCCCCAGATGATCCCGGGCCAGCAGCAGCCGGTCGAGATGCTCATCGTACAGCGCAAAGGCAAAGATCCCGTTTAACTTCTTCACAAAATCACAGCCATAGGCAAGATATCCATTTAAAATGATCTCCGTATCGCAGTCCGTGTCCCAGGACAGGGGGAAGTGCTTGAGTTCTTCCCGCAATTCCTTTCCATTGTAGATCTCGCCGTTATAGGAAATGGCGCAATGCTGCTTCTTCATGGGCTGCCTGCCCCGCAGGGGGTCGATAATGGCAAGCCGTGTATGTGCCAGTCCGCAATGGGCGCCCAGCCAGAGTCCGTTGTCATTGGGGCCTCTGCGCAGCAGACTGTCCTTCATCTTGTGAAGCCGTATGGCCCACTCTCCATTGGAAGTAAAATCAAAGTTCGATTGATAAAATCCTGCGATTCCGCACATAAAATGCCTCCTTATATTTGGTCGTTACATAATTGCAATAGGGCCGCTCCGGGGAACTGGGCGAAGGGTCGCTCCGGGGAACTGGGCGAAGGGCCGCTCCGGGGAACTGGGCGAAGGGTCGCTCCGGGGAACTGGGCAAAGGGCCGCTCCGGGGAAAGGGTATGCCCATGTCAGACGCGCTCTCGCTCCGTCCAAAACGTAGCGGACACTAAGCGCGCAGGCCATTTCCA